>CAIXPS010000485.1 GCA_903921365.1 uncultured bacterium
GGCGTCTCCGAGACGCCTTCGCGAGACATCTGGTGCGCCTTGCGCGCGCGAAGTATCAGGAAGGCCAGCGCAGCGCCCATCAGGCTGATCATGATGTCGTTATTCACCATCGCGGCCATGAATAACACCTGCGGATTGAACGCCGCTATGGCCGTTGTCAACAGCGCCGCCCCCGGTTGATCCTCAAATAACAGCCGGGCTGCCTTTGCGATCAGGAGCAACATCATCGCGCTGAGCAACGTGGAGACCAGCCGGGTGGCATGAATCGCCAGGATCGTGCCCTGCCACGGGAACGCCTCGCCCGGATTGCGGAGAAGGATGCGCGTCCCGCGCCGGTTGGTGCCGTCAAACGCAAACAGGTTGAGTTGTGGCGAGGCCTGATCACTCCGATCAATCCAGAATGTCAGGCCTGCAACCACCAGGTAGTACAACGGGGGCTGATGCGATTGGTCGAGAAAGACCTTGTCGTTGGCGCGGGCGTCCGGCAGGGTGTGCTGAGTGACCAGTTGATTAACATAGGCAAAATGGCCGGTTTCGTCGTGTGCTTCCCAGGGCGGGATAACGACGCCGAACAGCACGGCGAGTGCGACGTGGGCGAGCACAATGTAGCGTTGCCATCGTTCGAGTTCAGGCGTTGACATTCGCGCTGATTATCGCATGCGCAGGGCGGTAGCGCTTATAATCCAACGAACATGACATTCCTCGAAAAACTCACACGCGCCCAGCAGAAAAATCGTTCCTATTTGTGTGTTGGTCTCGACATCGTAACCGCGAATACCCCGCTGCCGCTGCAATACCACGACGAACCCATGCTCCCGTTTGCCCGCGCCATCATTGAAGCGACGCAGGATCTGGTTTGCGCCTACAAGCCGAACCTGGGTTTCTTCCTGGCTGAAGGCGCCGCTGGCATGGTGGCGCTTGAGCGCATCGTGCGCGCTATTCCCGAAGACATCCCGATCATCCTTGATGGCAAGTTCGGCGACATCGGGAATACGGCGCAGGCCTATGCGCGCGGCGCGTTTGAGCAGTTCAAGGCCGATGCGGTCACGCTGTCGCCTTATATAGGCAGCGATTCGATCAAGCCATTCCTTGCTTATCCCGATCGCGGCGTATTCGTCCTGGCGCGCACCAGCAACCCGAATGCCGGTGAGTTTCAGAATCTGACGACCGATGATCTTGCGTTGTATGAGCGGGTGGCGCTCAGTGCGAATCGCTGGCACAGCGAAGGGCCGGGCGCATGCGGGCTGGTGGTCGGCGCAACGGCGCCCGCTGAGCTGGAGCGTATCAGGACGATCTCACCCGACCTGCCGTTCCTCATCCCCGGCGTCGGGGCGCAGGGCGGCGACCTCGAATCGGCGATGAAGTACGGCGTTACGCGCAACGGCGTCGGGCCGGTGATCAACGTCTCGCGCGCGGTGATCTATGCCTCACGCATGGTGGACTTCGCCGACGCGGCGCGCAATGCGGCGCTGACTATCGTGGAGCAGATGCGCAGAATACCGGGAGCGTTTGCCGCGTAATTTGTCGTGAAATTGGCGTAGCTATAGGAGAGACATGGGAGAAACATCCGTCGCATGCGACTTATTTGACATCGGGTGCGTCAAGTTTGGTCAGTTCAAACTGAAATCGGGGCTGATGTCTCCGATCTACATCGATCTGCGCTTACTCGTGACCTATCCAAACGTGTTGCGCAAGGTGGCGCAGGCAATGGCGGGAAAGATCGCGCAGTCGGCGCTCACGTTCGACCGGCTGGCGGCGATTCCCTATGCCGGGTTGCCGATCGGCGTTGCCGTGGGTCTCGAAACCGGTCTGCCATTGATCTACCCGCGCAAAGAGGCTAAGGAATACGGCACTGCCAAATTGATCGAAGGCGAGTTCCGTTCCGGCGAGGTCGCGTTGCTCGTGGACGATCTCATCACCAAGGGCACAGCGAAGATCGAATCGTTGAAACCGCTGACTGATGCCGGGTTGCTGGTCAAGGACGTGCTCGTGCTCATTGACCGTGAGCAGGGCGGGGCGCGCGAACTGGCCGGGTATGGCGTGACGCTGCATGCGGTGTATACACTTTCGCAGATTCTGGATGAGCTGGTGAACGCCGGCAAGCTGACAGCGGCGACGTGTGATGAAATCCTGGCGTGGATTCGGGCGAACTGAACCGTCCGGAAGTACAACTTCCGGACGAACTGGTTCATACAGGTTGGTGGTGATGGAGTCGATAGGCACGGATCAGAAAGAAACGGCGGCGGCGGACAAGCTTGATCTTGGCGTGACGCTGTGCGGTGTGCGTATGCCCAACCCGACTGTGCTGGCGTCGGGTATTCTGGGGTTGAGCCAGGAAGTGTTTGACCGGCTGGCGCACCTTGGCATCGGGGCAGTCACGACAAAGTCGTGCAGCCTGCAACCGCGCGTCGGCTGGCACAACCCGACGATTGTGAACTGGGGGCACGGGTTGATCAACGCCGTGGGGCTGAGCAACCCGGGCGTCGAGGTGATGGTGGATGAGATTCGCACCGCCAAGCTGGCGCTCAAAAAGCACGGTGTGCCGATCATCGCCAGCATCTTTGCGAACACGATCTTTGATTTTGGGACGCTGACCCGTTACATCAGCGAAGCCGAACCCGATTTGATCGAGGTGAACATCTCGTGCCCGAACATCGACACACAGCACGAGGAGATGTTCTCGTCGAATGCGTATGTCTCGGCGCAGGTCACGCGCATGGTCAAGCGACACGCTCGTTGTCCCGTGATTATCAAACTATCGCCCAACGTGGACAGCATCGCGGCGGTGGCGAAGGAAGTGGTCAATGCCGGCGCGGACGCGATCTGCGCGATCAACTCACTTGGCCCAGGCATCATTTTGGACATCGATACAGCCAGACCGATTCTGGCAAACCGCACGGGCGGCGTGAGCGGACCTGCCATTCGTCCGATTGCGGTGCGGTGCGTGTATGACATCTGCAAGGCGCTGAAAGGCACACCCGCGCAAGTGATTGGCACCGGCGGCGTCACCGACGCGCGCGATGCAATCGAGATGATTCTGGTGGGCGCAACTTGCGTAGGGATCGGCAGTGCGATCTATCACCACGGTTTTAACGTCTTCAACGACATTTCCACGGGAATCCAGGAATATATGGGCAGGCATGGCTATCACAGCCTTGAAGAGTTTCGCGGCAAAGCGCTTGGGTAGGTTCAACTGCGATTCTTACATTTTGCCAACACTCGTTTGGTAAACTATGCCACTATCAGTTGCATCGCTTAATATTTGACTCTGTAAAGGTGAATGATAGTGACTACTTCGAATGCGTTAGCGCAATTTGAAAATCAACAATTTCTAAATCTCGAGACCGTTCGGAAATGCGGCGTCGCGGTTCCGACGCCGGTGTGGTACGTGAAAGATGGCGACGCCCTGTATGTGCGCACTCCCGCCAGTTCGGGCAAGGTAAAGCGCATCCGCAATAATTCGCATGTGCGGGTGGCCGTGTGTGACCGGGGCGGCAAGTTATCTGGCGCATGGGTCGCGGGCGCGGCCAGCCTCACCAATGCGGGCGAGGCCGATCGCATCAACGCCCTTCTGAATTCCAAATATGGCGCGTTTAAGAAAGTCATGGACTTTCTGGCGAGTCTTCGCAAGGTTCAATATGCCGTGATTGCCGTGCGGCTTGGGGAGAAATAATAAAAATGACTACGAATGGATTAGAGCAGTTTGCAGGACAGCAGTTTCTCAATCTTGAGACGTATCGGAAGAATGGGCAGGCCACGCCGACGCCCGTATGGTTCGCTGAAGACAACGGCGTTCTGTACTTCCGCACCGTGAATGGCGCGGGCAAGGTGAAGCGAATCACGAATAACCCGCAGGTGCGCGTGATGCCGTGTCAGAGTCAGGGCGAACCGCTGGGAACGTGGGTCGATGCGGACGCGCAGGTGATCACCGGCGCAGAAGCCGACCGCGCGCTGGCTCTGCTCAACACGAAGTACGAAATCCCGATGAAGACGATGCAGTTCCCGCCGGAGGTTGCGACGCGAGGCTTCGCGGTCATCGCGGTAAAGCTGCGCGCTTGAGTGGAACATCTTGTTAATTGTGACGCATACGCGGCGTCGATGATTTTCTGGTCTCCGTCATTGAGCACATAGCGTGCTTTGCTTTCAGTTAGCGACATCGATTGGCGACATCGGTTAGAAACCGACGTCTGGATCACAGATAAACCCGCTTCGCGGGTTAAGAACATGATAACCCGCGAAGCGGGTTTATCTGGAGACCAGCCGCGCAGCGGGTTTCCAACCGATCGCGGTTGCTCAACGCCGATCGCGGTGGACGTGCGGCGTTGCATACGCTTGCAAAGTAGGCAGCGGCGATTAATAAACTGTCAGGAAAACCGTCAGGAAATGGCAACTTTTCGGGCGGGTGCACTGGTCACAGCATTGCCGTTGCGTAATTAGCCCAATCGTTGGGTGGGACGCTTGAATCATTCCACTTCGCTTTCGGTAATGATGATTACTTCATCATCGTTAACCTCCCGGACAACAACGCGGCGACGGCGGTCAGTCTTACAGTTTCTGCCAGCGGAGCTGTCGCTAACAAGGTAACAGTGCTCATGACACCAGATGAAGTAGACGAAGCAGCAAAGAAACACCCCAGTTACCGGCCCCCGGGTCAGTAGGCACGATCAGATAACCCGACCCGGAGTTCTTACCAACTCCGGGTGAATCCCGTCATTCATTCCGGCTGTGCACCTTCATTTAGCCCGGACGCTCACGATTTATCGCGTTTACGCAAGAGCAGTCAGGCTACTGCTGTGCCATTACTGGCATATAACGCATGAATGGCCAATATACGAGCACATAGGTCTGCTGTGCCACGAATATACCGGACTCCGCCTGCCCGTCTGGAAGGATCTGTAACCGATAAGACACACCACTGACGAATGGGTCATGTGCGATGGTCAGGTGGTTGACTGAGGCCGCCTGTCGCCCAACTGGATTTCCAGTGTCCCATGTCAGAGTCAGTGCCAGTGTCGGGCTGATCGCAACGTGAATGGTTGAAGTGATTACTGGTTCACCGAAGTCTAATTGAATTGGCTGGTCTGGTGAGGTTAATCGGTCATTGCTCATCGCCGCAACAAGAGTGGTATCGATAATTGAGACACTGCGGCTGTTCTGGTTGGATACAAAAATCCTTTTTGTTTTGGCGTTGAGGGCAATTGAAGTGGCAGCGTGACCGACCGTTATGTAGTTCGTAACCTGTAGTCCATTCAGTACAGTCACGTTATCACTTTTATAGTTCGTCACATAAAAGTATTCGTTATCTGGATCAGCAACCATGAAGCGCGGGTAATGGGAACCCGTTGAGACAGAACCAATTTCCACGGTTGATGACAAAACCACTAATTTATCAGTCGATCTCCAAAAATCACTGATATAGACGTACCCGCTGGCTGGATTAACCCCGATTTCGCCCGGGTCGATCCAAACAGGAACAGTGTTCACGACCTCAGTTCCCGATAATATGGTCACATCGGCATCGTACAGGTTAGCGATATAGACATAGCCATTATTTGGATTCACGGCAATTGAATGGGGATGTGAACCAACGACTATTGTGGAAATCACTTCCGTTGCAGATAGCACGGTTACATCATCACTGCCATAGTTAACAACGTAGGCAAATCCAGACTTCTCATTCATACCAATAGCGAGTGGGTTTGTGCCAGCAGGCACAGTGGTAATAACCCGAGTCGCCGAAATGACCGTAATATCATTGCTGCCGCTGTTAACGACGTATACATACTGAGTCACTGGATTCACCCCGATTGCAATCGGGTTACTCCCTGTATTGAGGAAAGTGATGATTTGCGCACCAGACAACACGGCAATTCTGTTGCCGGCAGGATCGGCTGCATACACGTAACCACTTACCGGATTGGCACTGATGACACCTGATTTCGCCCCAATTGGCGCCGTGGTCAGCACCTGTGTGCCTGACAGGACTTTGATTTCACCGCGATAGGTTGCCACATAGGCATATCCAGTGGACGAATTCACACTGATAACGCCTGGGTATGATCCAGTTGAGATTGTAGAGACTACCTCTGTGCCTGACAGCACCTTGACGATATTGTCCTGACCACTTGTAACATACACATATCCAGTTGCGGGATTGACACCGACGGCAGTCGTCGACATTCCCATTTCTACCGATGTGATTACTTGTGTGCCCGAAACGATCGTCACCGTGTTGCTGGGGCTGTGCGTAAAATACGCTAATCCGTTCGAAGCGTTGTAGCCAAACCTGTTCTGCGGCTCACTCACTGGAATGGTAGTAATCACGTTGCTGGCAGAAATGACCGTAATGCCACCAAGCCCGGTCACATAGGCATATCCATTGACGGCATCTACCCCTACCTGAGTTATCTTCGAAACTACGGCCAAGGTAGTGATGACCTGCGTGCCGGTAATCACTGTGACATCGTTACCGTAGTAATTTGCGACATAAACATATCCATTCATAGAGTTTACGCTGACGTCGAATGGGATGTCGCCACCCGGTAGCGTGGTGACGGCTTCTGTGCCTGATAGAACTTGCGTCCCACCGCTTGAACTACATGGCACATATACGTATCCTGTAACAGGATTCACGGCGACAGCTGTGGCGCCCTGACAGACCGAAATCGTTTTTAAGACCTGCGTGCCGGAAAGAACAGTCATCGTATTCTGCCGCCCAGTGTTGGTCACATATACATATCCTGTCACTGGATTGACAGCAATGTCACCTGGAAGAACGCCCACCGGTTGAGTTGCAACAACCTCGGCGCCGGAAATAATCGTTACATCCCATGAACTGCGATTGATCACATACACATAGCCGGTAACCGGATTCAACGCAATGGCATATGGCGTGGCGCCTGCGTGTAATGTGGCGATGTACTGTGTTCCAGACAGTACTGAGATGTCATCGCTCGTAAAATTCATCACATAGCTGTACCCAGTTACGGGATTTACGACGATTTCAGTGGGATTAATCCCTATCCCGCCGGGGAAAACGATGGACGTGATCACTTCCTGGCGTCGCAAACCGGTTATCGCAGCGTTGTTTGCGACATTGGCATGTATTGCCTTGTCCATCGACGCCTGTGCGCGTTGCATTTCCGTTACGGCAAGCAGAGTGGCGATTGCCGATCCAAAGATAAGACACCCGGCAATTGCAAAATACCTTCCCCATCTCCGGAAACATTTCCTGGTTCCACCTGGCATATCCTTAACTCCTTGCATTTGTGAGGTTGCAGCACTGACATGCATTGTATGGTGTTAGCGTCCTCGAAAGATCAATGAGTATTGGCCAATCCGGCTGAGATAAATGGAGCCGGACAGACGGTCGCCCTAAACTAGGGTGGGCACAACCATCTTCTAGTAGTGCCCGTGTCTTATACCTGTAATGAATCCCGTCATTCATTCCGGCTGTGCGCCTTCATTTAGCTCGGGCGATAACACCATGTTAGCGTCCTCGAAAGATGAATGAGTATTGACCAATCCGGCTGAGATAAATGGAGCCGGACAGACGGTCGCCTTCAACTTGCACGGGCACAACCAAGCACCGATAACGACCACCGTATTTAACCGATTGTAAGTCCGAACTGATTACTGGCAGTAAATTGACTAACAGCCATCACAACTCAACTATTGCTACATGGTCAAACGGTCAGGCAGGTAATTGATGTAGTGGCGGGTGGCAATTCATTCGTTATTGAAGCACTCGATCATGCAATAAAAAAGCCCACGCTGGCTTACATGGGTTGTAAATTCGCCGTGGCAACTCTGTCTATGTCCGGCGAATGACGCTTCAATTCCAAACGACACGCATGTGACTATTTAGTGTGACTTTGGACGAAGCATTTGCAGGCGCACAGAAATCCATTGAAGATTCACACGCCATTTATTCCGGCTGTGCGCTTTCATTTAGTCCGTTCGCTAACATGAGGCGTTGGGCTGGCTTCCTTGCAAATCAAGGCTATAAAAACAGGGGTCAAAAAGCACTTGATAACAGTATCACTTTCTGATATTATTACATCGTGGATAGCAAACACCGTATAACTCTGGAAGCCATTTTCGAGAGGCCTGAGCGAGCCAATATCGCTTGGCGAGATGTCGAAGCCTTGTTTATCGCTTTGGGCGCTGAAATCTCAGAAGGCAATGGCTCACGAGTGCGGGTTGCGCTGAAAGGTGTTCGGGCTGTGTTTCACCGTCCGCATCCGCGTAAGGAAACAAATAA
>CAIXPS010000486.1 GCA_903921365.1 uncultured bacterium
GCTTGGCTCATCGACGCCGGCGATGACCTTGAGCAGCGTGGTCTTGCCGCAGCCGTTCGCGCCCACAAGCGCGATCTTGTCGCCGTGCGCAATACTGAAGTCCAGCTCCGTGAATACGTCGAACGCGCCGAATGATTTGCCGATATTGGCGCCAGTGATAATTGACATGCATCCATGATTTTAACCCGTTGCCAACGCGGTGTATACGTTTGTTTTCTTTCTTCGCGTTCTTCGCCGCTTCGCGTTTTGATTTTTGCATCATTGTTCAAGCGCGGGGCGATGCTGTTCGACGCGCGCAGTGGATAATAACCCTATGCCAGCGACACACGATCAATCACCTGCTGAACGCGCGGCGGAGCTGCGCGAGCAAATCAATCTGCACAGTTATCGTTATCACGTCCTTGATGACCCGATCATCAGCGATGGCGAGTATGACGCATTGATCAATGAGTTGCGCGCGATCGAGACCGACCACCCGGATCTGGTCACGCCGGATTCGCCCACCCAACGCGTGGGCGCACAACCCGCTTCCGAGTTTGTCAAGGTGCGGCATGCCCAACCGATCCTCAGCCTGGCTGCGGCCTTTGATGCGGCAGGTGTGCGCGCGTGGTATGAGCGCATCGGCAAGCTGATCCCCGCTGGCGCGCCAGTCGCGTTTACCGTCGAGCCGAAGATCGATGGGCTGACGGTTGTGCTGACCTATGAGGACGGCAAGCTGATCCAGGGCGCCACGCGCGGCGACGGCGTGATCGGCGAGGACATCACGGTCAACGCGCGAACAGTCAAGAGCATCCCGCTGGCCCTGCTTCCCGGCGCGCCGTATCCGCGCCGCATCGCGGTGCGCGGCGAAGCCTATATGCCGATAGACGCGTTTGAGAAGATGAACGCGGCGCAACTGAGCGCGGGCGAACGCACCTACGCCAACCCGCGGAACTTCGCCGCAGGCAGCCTGCGGCAACTTGATCCGCGACTTACGGCCAACCGCCCTTTGAGAGTGTTTTGTTACGCCATCATCGAGTGGGGCGCTGGGCCAGATGGGCCAGATGCGCCAGCGACACAATGGCAGTTGCTTCAGACGCTCAAGGCGATCGGTTTCCCGGTCAGCGACCTATCACGCCGGTTTGAAAGTCTGGATGAGGTTATCGCTTATATCGAGTCATACAATGACAAACGCGACACACTTAATTTTGAAATTGACGGCATGGTCATTAAGCTGGACGACCTGAGGTTGTCCGAGCAACTCGGATCTGTGGGCAACGGCCCGCGCGGCGCGCTCGCGGTCAAGTTCCCGGCGCGCGAGGCCACCACGATTCTGAAAGAGGTGCTGGTGAAGGTGGGGCGCACCGGCGCAATCACGCCAAACGCAGTGCTCGAACCCGTGCAACTGGGCGGCATCACCATCAGCAAAGCCACGCTGCACAACTTCGACGACATCGCGCGCAAAGACATTCGCATCGGCGACCGCGTGATCATCAAACGCGCCGGCGACGTGATTCCATACGTGGCGGGGCCGGTTGTCGCAGCGCGCACGGGCGCCGAGTGTGTGATTCAACCGCCGGTGAACTGCCCCTATTGCGACACGGCGCTGATCCGGCGCGAGGGCGAGGTTGCGGTGTATTGTCCGAACGACGAGTGCCCCGGCCGGCTTGACCGCGCCATCGAGCACTTCGTGGGGCGCGGGGCCATGGACATCGAGGGGCTTGGCACAAAGATCGTAGCGCAACTGATCGACGCAGAGTTGATCGGCGATGTGGCCGATCTGTACGCGCTGAACAAGGAGGACTTGCTCGAACTAGATGGCTTCGCCGAGAAGAAGGCGCAGAAGCTGCTCGATGCAATTGCGGCATCGAAACAACAGACGCTTGACCGAGTAGTCTTCGGGCTGGGCATCCAGCATGTGGGCGGCGTGGCGGCGGGCGCGCTGGCGGCCTGGTACGGCAGCATCGATGCGCTGCTGGCGGCTACTCCCGATCAACTCACCGGCATCGACGGCGTCGGGCCGATCATCGCGGAAAGTATCGTGGGCTGGGCCGGACGCGCATCCACGCGCGATCTGTTGACCAAGTTGCGGCAGGCCGGCGTGAACCCGTCGCAGGAACCGCGCCGGGCAGTCGTGCCAGTCGAAGGCCCGTTTGCCGGGAAGACATTTGTCATCACTGGGGCGCTGTCGCAGAGCCGCGAGGAAATCGCCGCGTGGATTGAAGCACGCGGCGGTAAGGTGTCCGAAAGTGTAAGCAAGAAGACGAGCTATGTGGTGGTGGGTGACGCGCCAGGCGCGAGCAAGGTCACCAAAGCGACGACGCTGAACATCCCCATGATCGGCGAGGATGAACTGAGAGCCCTATAGCTTGCCCTGCCCTTAATCATTGTGGGGTATTAGCGTCGGTGATGACGACGTTGGCGCCGCCGCCGCTGTCGTCCTTGCTGATCATGAGGGTAAGGGTGCGAGAGGCTTTAGTGAAGGACATCATGCCCTCAATCCCGCCCTCGGCTTCCTTCCAGCCATCCGCGCTGAGCTTGGTGCGATAGAACTCGCTGACCTTGGCGACATCGTCCGGGCTCTTAAACGTGACCATGTTGCCCAGGTTGCCCTTTTCAGTGGCATTGGCGGGCACCGGAATGTCCTCGGCCGGCTTTGAGGCGGCGCATTCGGGCGGGAGCGTGATCTTGTCGATCTTGTTGGCGTCCTCAATGTTGTAGTCCCACGTAATCTTGCCGTCGGACCCGCCGGCGCCGAAGAACGCGCTCTTGCCAGTGGCTTCGCCGCTGTATTTGACTACCCAGCCGCCATCCTGCGCCACCCAGATATCCCCTTTGGCTGAAGTGAACAGGCCCGTGCCAAAGTCCTTGTCGGAGGCCGCATAGTGATCTGCCGCGATGCCATTCACATTCTCGCCTTTCTTGACGAGCGTGGCCGCCTGCAGTCTGCCCAGGAAATCGCGCGGCTGGAACATCGCTGTTGGATCAGACGCCGGGCTGGATGACGATGAAAAGCTGGTGCACGAGCTGTCGGCGCCGCCGGTGTTGTTGAAGATATACGTGCTGCCGCCAACCTGAAACGTCTCGTACGCCTTACCGGCGTTACCGGTGGTGCTGGCGTTGCCAGCATCCGTGCTGGTCATCTTGATGTGCTGGTCTTTGGCGGCGACAACCACTTCTTGTATCAGGTCAAGACCGCCCTTCGACAGGTTGCCTTTGTCGTCCTTGCCTTCGTAGGCGTAGACAACGTGCTCGCGATAACTCTTGAGCTTGTCCAGGTTGTTATCGAGATTGTCAACGCTGAACCCGCCTGTGCTATTGGACGGCGCCTCGGTGGCTTCCGCTTCCGGAGCGCTGGTTGCCACGGCCTTGACCTGTTTCGTAACCTCGGCCACCGCCTTCGTCAACTCTGGCGCGGCTGTCGTTTTGATCGCTGATTCGACAGTGCCCTGCGCGGAAGCGGCTGTGCTCTTGGCATTATTCACCGTATTTTGAACGGCGTTATTTACGGCGCCGCATGCTGTCGTCGCGAGCGCGCAGACAGTTGCCAGGGCGATGATGATCTTATTTGGATTCATATACTTGACTCCTACTGGTTTATCTCGCGACCCTATTCAGGTCGCATTGCTATGACTGGATCGATAGCACAGTGCACATTGTACAAAAAGCACAAAAGCTGACATCTACTGAACGCTGCGCTGGCATGTTTTCCTGTTGTCCATGTAGCTCATCAGCGCACATTGCTTGACCAGTTTCGGATTTTTCAACGCGGCGAAAAACTCTGTGGGCTTAAAAAGCAGCGGGTTGCTGCAGGGCGGCTGGCGGGAGGAGAAGCGCGCGCACTTCAGATCGCTGGTCTCAGACGGGTTGAATGAATAGGAGGCGCCGTCCACCAGGAACGTTTCGCGTTCCTCGCGCCTTCGCGTTCCTCGCGCGAAATCCCGATGCTTTATGCGAATCAGGAGGCGCGGGTGTTGTGGGCGCGTTTGTCTTCGTACATGCGCGCATCGGCGAGGCTCATCAGTTCGTCGGGGTTGATGGGGCCAGCCGCGGTGGCGCTGCCGATCGCAAGGCTCAAAGGCAACGCATCAGTCTGGGAATTATGTGTGTAAAGTTCAGCCTGCACCAGCAACATGGCTGCCCGGACGGCTGTAGCGCCTGTCTCAGGCAGGAGCACCGTAAATTCATCGCCCCCATACCGGGCGACTAACGCATCGCTTCTAGTGCCTGCGATGAGAACGCGCGCTGTCTGTCGCAGAAGCTCATCGCCCACGGCGTGACCGAGTTGGTCATTGGCGCGCTTTAAACCATCCACGTCAGAAAGAATGATGCTGAAGGGGAATGGGCCTGCATTACACAGACGGTTGAGTTCTTCCTGAAAGCGCGCTCTGTTATACAAGCCGGTGAGCGCATCATGCGTGCTGGCGTACTGCAGCTTGCCGTCAGCCTCTTTGCGCGCCGAGATCTCGCGCGAAAGGCCCATGAAACCTGTCCTGCGCCCCTGTGAATCGAGCAAGGCTTGCGTCGACAGTTCCACCCAGCGCAGTGTGCCATCGACGTGGTACATCTGCAAATCAAAGTGAAACAAGGCGTTCATCTTGCCGGCTGCCTCTGACGTCGCCCGCCGGGCCATGGCATTCCGGATGATCGCGCGCGATTGCGGCGTATACGGCTCCAGGAAGGACTCGCACATGGCCTGTTCGGGTTCCAGGCCGCGCAATAACCTGATCGAGGGACTGATGTAGGTATACCGGCGCTCGTTGTCCATCATCCAGATCACATCGAGCATGTTCTCCGCCAGGAAGCGATATTGCCGCTCGCGCTCCTCGATGATGCGCTCCGCCTCTTTGCGCGCGGTAATATCTTCAAGAAAGCCGTCGTAATATTGCGGCACATTGGATGCATCAGATGCATCAGATGTATCGGATGCGTCCGGCGCATTCGAGATGGCGCGCGCGTGTATGCGCGTCCAGATCAGGCTGCCGTCCTTGCGCCGATGTTGCGACTCGAAATTGGCGACTACTCCAGTGCTGTTGAGAATGCGGCCGAACTCGTCTCGCTGCTGCGGGTCTGCATAGAGACGATTGGAGATGTCGTTTCCAATGAGATCAAGCATCTCCTGCGACGAGTCGTAGCCATAGATGCGCGCCATGGCAGTGTTCACAAACAGAAGCCTGCCGTCGGGCGTGCTGCGAAAAACGCCCATCATGGCATTCTCGAAAACAGCGCGGTAGCGGGCTTCAGCTTGCTGCAACTCCATCTCGGCCTGCTTCGACGCGGTGATATCAAGAAAAATGATGGCGACAAACCCTGATTCCAATCGGCAGACCGAAAAGTACAGGTGCTTTTGCAATGTGTAGCCGTATACTTCCTGGTTAAAAGGCTTCCCGGTTTCTGCAACAGCTTTCAGTTCCTTCATATAAGGAATTGCATTGGCGCCGAAAGCGTCTGTAACGCACTTGCCGATCAAAGCATCGCGCGGCGTCTGCATAATCGTCTCGTAGCGCTCGTTGACATCAACGTACTCGTAGTTCTCAATCGCGCCATCCGGCGACCTGACGATCCGCAGGATGCCAATGCCGGCGCTGGTGGTGTTAAACAACACGCGGAAGCGAGCATCGTTCTCGCTCAGCGCCTGCTCGATCTTTTTCTGTTCGGTGATATCGCGTCCCAGCCCGGCGATGCCGCGAATGGCGCCCGTGTCGTCGCGCAGGGGCGTCTTGGTGGAACTGAACCAGCGCGGCGCGCCGGTGTAATCCACCACAATTTCTTCATGATCGAGCAGCGGGACGCCCGTTTCAATCACCGCTTGCTCGTCATTGCGATAACACTGCGCAGCATCGGCGTTGTACACATCCCAGTCGGTCGTGCCGATTGTCTCCTGAGGCGTGTGCGCATCCAGCGCGGCCGCCGCGCGATTGCAGGCGATAAAGCGCCCGGTAGTGTCTTTGGCGTACAGCGTGTAAGGCACGGCGTCGATCAGCGACTGTAGCAGGTTGCGTTCCGCGACCAGCCCCTCCTCGGCGCGCAGGGTCAATAACGCGTTGGCGATCACCTCGCCCATCAACTTGAGTTGTTTAAGGTCATCCATTGGCCACGCTGGGTCAATATGACGACTCCGTAAGCCGCAGAAACCGATCAGGTTTGCGCCAATGTGCAACGGAATCAACGCCATTGCCTGCACTCCATGCTGGCGCAACAAGTCGCGCACCTCCGGCGGTTCTGGCGCAAGATCGGGGAAGACGAATATGCCAATCGAGTTCGCGGCGGCATCGTCTATCCTGGCGGCGCCGCCTATCCTGGCGGCGCTGTCTGCCCCAGAGCGGTCATTGTTGACCATATAAGGGAATACCGCGGCAGGATGTCCAACGAGCCGTTCGGCAATTGGTTCAAGTCCGTCGGCGCGCCACTCATAACCGCGCTCGATAATCTTCCCATCGCTGGAGAGCAGATGCAGAAAACAGTAGTCGGCGCCAAAGGCCGCGCCAATGTCGCTCAGCGCGAGGCGCACTTCCTGTTCAGCCTTTTGCGCGCGCTCGATGTCCACGCCCAGCATGCGCCCTGATAGTGACGCGGCCAGCAGTTCTAACTGTAAACGGCGCTCCAACACGCGTGCGCGCACACTGCGCCACTTGCGCGCGTGTTGCTGTGAACGTCTGGAAGCGAAAGTGGGAATCAACATTGGATTATCCCTCTGTGCGCCCCCGCGCCTGTCGCGCGCGCTTGTCTTCATACATGCGCGCGTCGGCCAGGCTGACCAACTCGTCGGGGCGATTCCACTGCGACGCTGTCGCCACACCCACCGAGATGCTCAGGATCATCTCGGAATGCTCCGCGTTGTAACGGGATATCTCTGCGCGCAGGCGTTGCAGCGCAGCCAGTCCCGCAGTTGCGGTGGCGCCCGGCAGCAGCACGGCAAATTCATCTCCTCCTATGCGCGCCACGGTGTCTTGTGCGCGAAAAGCGGCGCGCAAGACGGTTGCTGCACCCAGCAGCAACCGGTCGCCCGCGGTATGCCCTTGCTGGTCATTGACGGCCTTCAATCCATCGATATCGGCGAGGATAATGCTGACCGGGAATGCGCCTGTTTTATCCACGCGCGCCAATTCCTGCTCAAAACAAGCTCGGTTGAACAGACCGGTAAGCGCATCATGCGTGCTCAGGAAATGCAGCCTTTCTTCAGCCTGTTTGCGCGCGGTGATATCGCGCGACACCCCCATCAATCCAACCTTTTCGCCTCTGGCGTTCAAGACGCGCTGGATCAGGATATCCACCCAGACCAGCGAACCATTCTGATGCTGGTGCTGGATGTCGATGTGATACGCGTTGTCGCGCATGCCGTTGGCATAATCCTCGGCCTCTTTGATCAGCATAGACTGCATGGCCTTGCGCGATTCGGGCGTGAAAATAGCGGCGTCGAAGCCCTTCATGGCTTCGACGGGTTCAAACCCAAGCAACTGGCGAATGGCCGGGCTGCAATAGGTGATCTGGTTGCCGGCGTCCATCGTCCAGATGATGTCGGGGCTGTTTTCTGCCAGGATGCGGAAACGTTCTTCACTCTCGCGCAAGGCGCGTTCGGCCACCTTGCGCTCGGTGACATCCTCGAGGAAACCCTCATAGTACAGGGGGGCGCCCTCTGCATCGTGTATGGTGCGGGCATTGAGACGGCTCCAGATTACCTTGCCAGCGCGGGTCAGATCCTCCGACTCGAAATCTGTGACAACGCCGACGGTGTCAAGCACGCGGCGCATCTCGTTGCGCCGCTCCGGGTCCACATACACACGTCCGGCGATGTCGCTGCCGACGAACTCGATCATCTCCTGGGCCGAATCGAAGCCGTAGATGCGCGCCATGGCCGGATTTGCGCTGACGTAGCGCCCGGAAGGCGTGCTCTGGAAGATGCCCATCACGGCGTTTTCGTAAATGGTTCGGTAGTTGGTCTCGGCGGCGCGCAACTCCGCCTCAACACGCCGGCGTTTGGTAATGTCGATGAAGAGTGTGGCGAAGCGGCCCTCCCCCAGGCTGGACACCGAGATAAAAAAGTGGCGATCCATCGGTGGGAAATACGTCTCGAAATAACTGGACTCTCCTGTTATGGCGACGGCTGCGTATTCGTTCAGATAAGGAGCCTGAGGAACGCCGTAAACCTCTGTCGCCAGCTTGCCGACCACATCCGCGCGCGCAACACTCAGGATCGCCTCGAATTGCGGGTTGACATCAAGGATGACATAGTTAATCGGTTTGCCTGCTTCATCGTAGACGACCTGGTGCAGAGCAATCCCCTCGGTCATCCCAACGAACAGCGCGCGGAAGCGGGCTTCGCTGTCGTGCAGAGCTTCCTCAACGCGTTTGGATGCAGTGATGTCGCGCCCGACGCCAACCATGCCGATGGTGCGTCCCTGCACATCTTGCAAGGGGACCTTGGTTGACGAGTACCAACGTCTGTCACCGCTAGCGTCGGGCACGATTTCAAGATGCTCGATCAACGGCTTGCCGGTGCGGATCACCGCCTGGTCATCTTCGTAGTATTGCCTGGCTAATGCCGGTTCAAACAGGTCCGCATCAGTCATGCCGGCGATGCTTTGCGGCGTATGGTTGACGAGAGCGACCGCAACTCGGTTGGCCGCGATGAAACGCCCCTGCATATCTTTCGCATACAGGGTATCCGGCACGTTGTCGATGAGCGAACGCAACAGGCTGCGCTCGTTCGCCAGGCGCTCCTCCACCTGTGCGCGGATCAGCCGGCCGGCCAGTGTCTCGCCGATCAATCTCATCACGACGGCGTCATGGCTGTCCCAGCCTGGATGAGCGCGCCGGTGGAGTAGCCCGCAGTAACCGATCAACGCATTGTCAATCGCCAGCGGAACAACCAGGGCTGCGTTGACATGATGCGCGTCGATCAGCCAGTGCAGGCTATCGGCATCGGCAGAAATGTCAGCTGAATCAGAAATGTTGATCGAACGCAATTGCTGCAACTCACGCTGCAACCAGGGCGCCTGCGTGAGCGAGCGTCCGATCATCCGTTTGTTGCCAGTTTGGATGTCCGCCGCATGCCACTCTTGTTCATACGTAATAGCGGCATGGTCGGCGCCCAGCAGGTGGATAAAGCAGTAATCGACGCCATACGCCAGCCCAACCTCCTCGATCGCGCGCAATACCTCATGCTCCAACTGGGCGGGGCCGACGCCAAGCAACCGGCTGGAGATTGCGCCAGACAATTCCTCGAATTGGCGGCGGCGTTCCAGGCGGGCAATAGACAAGGCCTCCTTGCTATGCCGTGAAGGACGGCGCCAATTCAGACGGGTCATCGCCCGGTGAACGCCAGGGTTGGAAGTGTCTTGCACTTGCATGTTTTAATACCGATGAAGACCCACTCGTCACCGACCTGTAATTAATACCACGAATTCATTACACCTGTGACAAGAAAAGTTCTACAACCTTGGGATCAAAACGTCTGCCGGATTGTTCGCGCAGGTATGCCATCACTTTTTCCACCGGCCATGCTTTGCGGTAGGGTCTGTCGGAGCATAAGGCGTCCCAGGCATCCACCACGGCGAAGATGCGCGCTGCCAGCGGTATCTCTTCACCCTGCAGGCCGCTGGGGTAGCCGTTGCCATCCCAATCCTCGTGATGACAGAACGGGATATCGATGGAGGCGCTCAGGAACGTGATCGGCTTCAGCCACTGATGTGCGTACACCGGGTGGCGTCGCATGACCTGCCATTCCTCCTCGGACAACGGCC
>CAIXPS010000487.1 GCA_903921365.1 uncultured bacterium
CCTGTTTTTATTTCAAAATTAAGCACATCTGCGACTTGTGCGGCCATTGTTCCATCATAAAATCCTTGTGTTGACACTTGTTGACAATTGATCAACGTGGACATAGACTAAGAATATACTTACGCTAGTGGCAAATGCAGGGCAACCGCCCGTTATGACCCTTACCCACGGGTATTCGCAGATTGGGAGCAGCAAATAATGCAACGAATGTTCAATCGCCACGGACTTGATGTCAGTCAGATTGCGCGGGCGCAATTCATTGACAGTATCGCTGACGGCATGGTAGCGCTTGATACAGAGGACCGCATTATCGACATCAACAGAGTGGCGCAACGACTGCTTGCGCCTCTTTCACGTGAACTGATCGGTCAGTTAGTCAACCGCGTGCTCGCGCGCTGGTCGGATGTCACGACCAATCAGGGCAACGTTGTGGGGCTGCCTGATCCAGAAGCCATCATGCAACAGGGCGCGGCGCGCCGGTTCATGCATATCCGCATGACGCCCATCCTGGGCGCTGACGGTCGTCCGATCGGCCGGCTGGTGATCCTGCACGACGTTACCGAGCGCCAGGAGCACCTGGCAGAAATAAACAATCTGCAGGAAAAACTGCGCGAAGAGTCGATCCACGATGAACTCACCAGTCTGTACAACCGGCGTTATTTGAGCGGGCTGCTGAGCCGCGCAATTGCGCAGGCGCGCCGCGAACTGCAACCGGTCAGCATGATCGCGATCAATATCGATCACTTCAGGGCGATCAACGAGGCGTACGGCCAGGACGCCGGCGATCTCGTCCTGCGCCAGGTAGCCGACTTCCTGCGGCGCAATATCCGCCTGAGCGATGCCATCTGCCGCCAGGGGGGCGATGAATTCGTCGCCGTGCTGCCAAACACGCCCACTGCCGGCTCGCTCATCCTGGCGGAGCGTTGGCGCAACGCCATCAGCGCACAGACGATCGACCTCGGCGGTGTCCCGATACACATCACAGTTTCATTGAGTCTGGTCACTTTTCCAAGCAACGCCAACGACGCCGATGAGATGCTCACTGTCGCAGACCAGACATTAAGCAACGCCAAGGCCGCAGGGCGAAACTGCACCATTGTGGCGCCGCCGATTGAGGCCAAGCCAGCCGGCGCCTCGGTCGAAGCCCGAGGACCAGATGTGGCGCCAAAATCGTAAACGGATAACTCTTTAGCTTAGTTTCGTCCCGCAGTTCCCGCAAAACACTGCGCCTGCGAGGAATTCGTGCTTGCAGTTGGGGCAGGTTACGCGCTGGTCGCCTATGACGACCTCGATCACCTTATACATCAGGTCGGGGCGCAGACCGCTGTTTCTCAGTTTGATCTGCGTCTGTTGCACCGACATGCCGGCTGTCAGGTCCTTCTTTACTTCCTCGAGTATGCGTTGCGGGTTCGGTGGTGGAGCGTGTTGCAGCACCTCGATCGGGAAGACCTTCTGGCAGACTTCGCATTGCAACCACTCGGCCAGTTTCTCGATTTGAAAAACCGGAATGAAATACACCGTGAAATAGCGGCCGATGCGCTTGCGCTTGTAAGGGCGCATATCCCCACAGGCTGGGCAATAGAACTCGCCTGTTCCGGCACTGACCTCTCGACCACGCGAACCGAGTAGTAACACGCTGATATCCTGGCTCCGTTTCATCTTGTTTGCGCGCCTGCGCAAACAGCCTCCTCATTATACGTATACGTGCCCCGAAATACTCTGCCGATACACGCAGATTGGATCACACGGCGTGCGCCGGCAATTCAGCCGCATACTCATAGGTCGGGTCCTGCTTCTGTTTTGCCAGAATCGCGCGGATGACTTTCCACGTCTCAACCAGTCCCACCGGACAATGCGGCAGGTCAGCCTTGATTGCATCGTGCAGTTTTGCCAGGTTGTAGCACGGCACAGCCGCGTACATGTGATGCTCAGTATGGTAGTTCATGCGCCAGTACAGGAAGCTGATGAACGGGTGCAGAATAATGGTTCGGCAGCATAGCCGATAATCAGGCACATCGTCTTGCAGCCCGATGTGCTGGGCGTTGTTGCATAGAAATAGCAGCCAGCCGCCGTAGTAAGGGGCAAAGGTGGTGAGCACCGGCAGCATCCACCATCCCATCACGATCGAGACAATAATAATCGTCGCGTGACCGAACAGCATGATGCGCGCCCACGTAAAGAGTCGCCGGCGACCTTCCACGTTCACGTTAGTGGGTGGAAAAAGCGCATTCTCCCAGTCGCCCTTAAGCTGGCCGCGACTCAGACGCACTACAAGCTTGAAAATCTCCACGAATCCCCACGGGTTGACGAAACCACCTTTCAAGAAATCCTTCAGCGTCAGTTTCACCGGCAGCAATACTTCCATATCATCCGGCGGGTGCAGCGTGTATTTGTGATGTTCCTGGTGGCTGGCCCAGAACATCACCGGGTTGTAACAACCCATGAAACTGAAGATATTCAGAAACAGGGTGTTTAACCCCTTTGTTCTAAAGACCGTCTTGTGACAAAACTCGTGGAACCCATTGAGCAGAAACGCATAGAAAGTGCCGTGCAGGAACACGAGCAACAGCACAACCGGGAAGGGCCATCGTCCCGCCGAATACCACGCGGTAGCGCCGGTCAACATCAACAGGCCAAGGTGTCCGAGCGTCTGGATGAATCCCTGTAAGTCGCTGCGCCGGTTCAGTTGATCCAGCGTCTCACGGCTTACGGGCGACCGATACCAGGAAATAGTGGATTTTCTATCGAGGGTTGTCATGGCCAGAATTGTACTTAGCTTTAGCCGGTTTTTCTTATGCGAATAGAGATCGCACCAGATCAATGTTGGAGATCATATCAAGGATGCCGATCACGAGCAAGAGCGCGCCGCTGACCACGTTGATCAGGCGCGAGTGTTGTGCCAGGAACCCTGTGATGCGACGTTGAGTTGCGCCCGCCAGCAACGACAGCGCCAGCAATGGCAACCCGAAACCCAGCCCATAGGTGAGGAACACCAGTATTTGCTGTGCTGTCTCGCCGGCAGTGAACGAGAGCGCGAAGATGCTGACTACCAGCGGCCCGGAGCATGGCAAGGTCAGCGGCCCGTACAACAACCCGTACACAAAAGCGTTAGCAAGCGGGTGCTTGAGTAGCGGGACTTGTGCTTGCGGCAGGCGCTTGAAGGGATTGCGGTCGAGGATCAGCAGGATACCCAGAAGCACGATCAGCGCGTCAGAAATAGGAATGACGAACGCCAGCACCCGGCCGACGGATACCGCCAATGCGGCGATCACAGCGCCCAGCAGCAACATCATCGTCATAACGCCGGCCAATACAAAGGCCCCCAGCCAATAGCGTGATCGCCCTGCCCCTTGCATCCCGCCCAGATACGCCAGAAACCCTGGGTATAGCGGCAACAGACATGGACTCGCCGCGGACAACAGCCCCAGCGTTACTGAAGAAAACAGCGATTCCAGCATAGGTTGAGCAGACAAGAAAAGCAGCCCTCTATACCGCATTCCTCCAATCTCTAATCTCCAATCTCCAATCTCTAATCAAGATACGGCTTCAGCGCCTCCTGCAAACTCGCAACGCTCTTGACGCCGAAGGGCAGCGGGTGGATGCCGCCTTGCTTGTCGATGATCAGCATCGGCACTGCGCTCGGATTGAGGAATTGCGATCCATATAAGTTGCTGATTTCGCGCGCAACCGACGCCGGGGCGACAGTGTAGCCCCACTCAAATCCCTGCTGCTGACGGTACTCCTTGAGTTGTTTGGCCTGCTCGTTCGGGTCGACATCCATGCTCAGGCTGATCACTTTGTCGTTGTTTTGCCCCAACGCAGCCTGATGCATCTGCTTGACCTGGCTTTGCTGTTGCAGGCAGTTTGTGCACCACACCGCCATCATCTCTACCAGAACAACTTTGCCTTTGTAGTCGATCATCCTGAACGTCTCGCCCGTGCTCACATTCGTCAGTGGCGTTGTGATCCATGTTGCGTCAGCCAGGTTGGTCCCTGTGGAACTGGCAACTGTTTCTGACGCAACCGCTGGAACCTTCTTAAGCGTCTCAGGGATGGGTGATGCGTTTCCGCCGCACGCCGACAGCATGCCCATTGTAAAAATAACCGATACGACCCTATACAACTGTTTCATATCCATATAACGCTCATTACTCTTGAATCAGTTTCTCGATCCAGGCGCGACTTTCATCGAACCCGCCCTCGCCGACGTGAGTATAGCGGATCACCCACCAGCGACATAACACGCTTCATCACAGCCTCCACTTACCGCCAAATAGCCAACTGTCATACATCTACATTCAGGCTACGATGCAACTGTTACAAAAGACTTACAACAGATTTGCCCACGCGAGTATCTATAGTGATTTCACTACAGGGCTGGTTTGCTTGTATTTATTCGCCAAGTCATCGCTCTTATCTATAGCGCAACATCCATTGCCTATAGTATCTGGTTGTGGAACCTGGTTGCAGATTATGTTTAACAACAACACGCCAATCCCGCACGGTTAGAGAAGCCATGGAGAAGGCTGTGAGCACATCAAGTCATAAACACTGGTTTGGCGCAAATCCTTGTGAAACCGGCTCCGCGCAGAAAATAAATAAAAACGGGTCGGGAGATGCAGACCAGGATTTCAGTGAGCTGGATGAATTGACCACCCTGATGCGCAATGACTCTATGGAGGAGCCGCCGCCCAACGTCACGTTAACAGTGATCAGAATGTTTAAGGCGAGAACCGCAACATGTCGCTTGTAGACTCATCAAACTCGTCTTTCATCTGCAGGCCATAAAAAACACATGCCCCCGTTGGGGCATGTGTTTTTTGTTCACAGTTGCGCTGCCATGACCCGCTATTTCAGGCGCTCGCGAACGATCGCCTTCAGCACGCGCCAACCATCGGGTATGGTGCGCAGCCGGCCAATTCCGTGAATGCGCTCAGCTTCAAAGCTCGGGATCTCAGCGATGCGCAAACCGGCGCGCAAGGCGCGGATGTTCATCACGGTCTCAATCTCAAAACCATCCCCTTCCAGGTTAAGCTGTGGCACTACATCAGCCCAGAAGGCGTTGTACCCGTAGCACAGGTCGGAGTAGCGGCCCCCGAAGAGCACCGTCACTATCATCGTGAATGCCCAGTTGCCAAACCGCCGATGGATAGGCATATCGGCTGTCCCGCCGCCCTGCGCGAATCGCGATCCCTTTGCAAAATCTGCGCCGCCCAGTAACGCGCCGACAAACGCTGGAATCTCGTGCGGATCGGTCGAGCCGTCTGCGTCCATCATGACGATGATGTCGCCCGTCGCCGCCGCGAAGCCATCCATCAGCGCGTTGCCCTTGCCGCGGCGCTGTTGTTGCACGATACGCACATCCGGGCGCAGATATTTCGCCACTTCTGCGGTCCCATCCACCGAATGACCATCAACCAGAATGACTTCGTAGTCTTTTGACAACAACGGGAGCACATGGAGTAAGTTCTCCGCCTCGTTGAGCGCCGGGATAACCACACTCACTTTGGGCGTGGCCGGAATGCGACGCCGCGCCAGTCTGCGCACAACCGTAGCCGAACTGCGCGACCGCGTCGCCGTTGCCTGCTTCTGCTGCGGATAGGTCGCTGGCGGTGCGAATACATCCTGTGGCGCCATATAGGTTGATTTATCCACGCTATTGCCTCCCTATTGCTAGGTTTATCTGACTGAATTTACAAACGTTAGTACACATCATCTTGGTTAGCCATTCACCCGCAGCGGTCATCGATCTCTCATGATCGTTGTCTAATCGCTACTTCGTGATTCAAACATTGGCCCTTATATAGAATAGAGCGCGAAAAGGTCTTAAAGATACATTCTGAGAGCAGGAATCATGAGAGGTTTCTTATATCTCTTTTGCCCAGTCTTGCGCTAATACCGAAACACACAATACAACCCTTGAAAACATCCTCTGAGCGCTATTTAAACTACACCACGGAGATAAAGTCAGTATCTGTGATAGAGATATACACGGGGATAAAATAGACAGTATGCCAAAAATTACCTTTCTCGGCGCCGGCAGCACTGTGTTCGCAAAGAACCTGCTCGGCGATATCCTCAGCTTCCCTGAACTATCCGAATCCCACATCAGCCTGTTTGACATCGACCCGGAGCGCCTGCGCACCTCCGAGATCGTCGCCCGCAAGGTCGGTCAGGCCTTCGGCGCCCACCCCGCCATTGAGGCCACGACCGACCGGCGCAAGGCGCTTGACGGCGCCGACTACGCGATCTCGATGATTCAGGTCGGCGGCTACAAACCCAGCACCGTCATCGATTTCGAGATTCCCAAAAAATACGGCTTGCGCCAGACCATCGCCGACACACTCGGCATCGGCGGTATCATGCGCGGGTTGCGCACCATCCCTGTTCTTCTCAGCATGTGCAAGGACATGGAGGACCTCTGCCCCGACGTGACATTCCTGCAATATGTCAACCCGATGGCGATGAACTGCTGGGCCATTAGCCGCGCCAGCACCATCAAGACCGTCGGCCTGTGCCACAGCGTGCAAGGCACCGCGGAGCAACTCGCTCACGACATCGGCGTCCCGATCGAGGAGATCAACTACCTGTGCGCGGGCATCAACCACATGGCGTTCTACCTGCGCTTCGAGCGCAACGGCGCAGACCTGTACCCGCTGATTCGCAAGGTCGCCGCCGAGAATCGTGTGCCGGATTGGAACCGCGTGCGCTACGAAATTCTCAACCGCTTCGGTCACTTCGTCACCGAGTCGAGCGAGCACTTCAGCGAGTACACGCCCTGGTTCATCAAGCGCGACCGCCCCGACCTGATCGAAAAGTACAACGTCCCGCTCGACGAATACATCCGCCGCTGTGAGGCGCAGCTCGCCGGCTGGTACAAAATGCGCGACCTGTTCGAGAGCGACGCGCCGATCGAGGTGCAGCGCAGCCACGAGTACGGCTCGCTGATCATCCACAGCCTTGAGACCAATCAGCGCCGCGTGATCTATGGCAATGTGCCCAACAACGCGCTCATCGACAACCTTCCGCAGGGCTGCTGCGTCGAAGTGCCGATCCTGGTGGACAAGAACGGCCTGCAGCCGACGAAGATCGGCAAACTCCCGCCGCAACTGGCCGCGCTCATGCAGACCAACATCAACGTCCAGTCGCTCACCGTCGAGGCTGCTCTCACGCAGAAACGCGAGCACATCTACCACGCCGCCATGCTCGACCCGCACACCTCATCCGAACTCTCCTTCGACCAGATCTACCCGATGGTCGACGAACTCATCGCCGCCCATGGCAGCTATCTCCCAGAGTATCATTAAGACCGTCGGGGTTACCAGTATCAGTCAGTTACTAGTCGTTATAAGTGAGATAAACATGAGTGCAATTGAGGTTTCTAGAGAGCAGGTGGTAGAGGCGGTACAGCGATTGCCTTTCGAGGCCTTGCCTGAGGTTGCTCAATTTATTGAGTTTGTCAGGTTCAAGGAGCAATTCAAGGAATCAAGCCTGACCGACCCAGAACGACTAGTAACTAACAGAACGAAGTCAGACATCATCAGAATTACACGCGGTCTTTATGTGGATGTGCTAACTAGCAGCGATGATTTCGCCAAACGTAAGCAAACCGAAATCTATTTGGAGCAGAACGTCGCATGATTTGCAGCCGCTGACATGTATACTCTAGGTCGAATTCCGTGACGTGTTTATCCGTGAGCATTCGTCGTATATAAGGAGATTCATGCCCGAACAAACGAAGTACGTGTTGAGCGAGAGTGAGATGCCCAAGGTCTGGTACAACATTCAGGCCGACCTGCCATTCGACCTGCCGCCCGTGCTCCACCCCGGCACGAAGCAGCCCGTTGGCCCGGCCGACCTGGCGCCGCTGTTCCCGATGGAACTGATCAAACAGGAAGTGTCGAAGGAGCGTTGGATCGAGATTCCAGAGCCCGTCCGCGATGTGTACACCATGTGGCGCCCATCACCCCTGTTCCGCGCCCATCGCCTTGAAAAAGCGCTCCAGACGCCTGCAAAGATCTTCTACAAGTATGAAGGCGTCAGCCCGGCTGGCAGCCACAAACCCAATACCGCCGTGGCGCAGGCTTTCTATAACAAGGAAGCCGGCACAAAGCGCATCGCTACCGAGACCGGCGCCGGCCAGTGGGGCAGCGCGCTCTCGTTTGCGTGTCAGATGTTCGGGATTGAGTGCAAGGTCTATATGGTGCGCACGTCCTACGACCAGAAGCCGTACCGCCGCAACCTGATGGAGACATGGGGCGCGAAAGTCGTCGCCAGCCCCAGCATGGACACCAACGCCGGTCGCGCCATGCTCGCGCAGGATCCAAACTGCTACGGCAGCCTCGGTCTGGCGATCAGCGAAGCCGTCGAGGACGCAGTCACCAACCCGACCCCCAGCAAGTACGCTCTGGGTTCGGTGCTGAACCACGTGCTGCTGCACCAGACGATCATCGGTCTTGAAACAAAGAAACAACTCGAACTAGCCGGCGTAGAGCCCGACGTGCTCGTCGCCTGCATCGGCGGCGGCAGCAACTTCGCCGGGTTTGCCTTCCCGTTCCTGCCCGCCAAGTTCAAGGATCCAACCTCGCAGTTGCGCGTTGTGGCGATTGAACCCGCCGCAGCCCCCAGCCTCACCCGCGGTGTATATGCCTACGACTACGGCGACTTGTCGATGATGACCCCGCTGGTCAAGATGTACACGCTCGGCCACGGTTTCATGCCCGCCCCCATTCACGCGGGCGGCCTGCGCTACCACGGCATGGCCTCGTCAATCTGCGAACTCTATCGCACCGGCTACATCGAGGCGCGCGCCGTAAACCAGAAGGCCACCTTCGAAGCCGGCGTGCTGTTTGCGCGCACCGAAGGCATCCTGCCCGCGCCCGAAGCCGCCCACGCCATCCGAGGCGCCATCGACGAGGCGCTCAAGTGCCGCGCGGAGGGCGTCAGCCGCACGATCGTGTTCAACCTGAGCGGACATGGGCACTTCGATTTGTCGTCCTACGATCGCTACCTCAACGGCGCCATCGAGGACTACATCCTGCCCGAGGCAGAGATCAAGAAGGCGCAGGAAGCCCTGCCGGTGATTTAGCCTTAGCGCGCGGTTCAATTACAACACCTCACACGCCTCGGCCTGTGAGGTGTTTTTGTATTGCCGAAATTCACGCGCAAAAAGTTACACCAAGATGCCAGGTGGGTGAACACTATAGCCATTTGTGTGATGGTTTCGATTCGGCTATACCACAAACTACGTATTGCCATTTCGCCTGTCGATAGGTATAATCCCTTCCAAGCAGAGGGTACACATTGCAGGTTGAAAGTCCTTACTCGGTGTTTAGTAGACAGTGCCAGAGTATACTGGGGATCACCTCTTCGCCCAAGTGGGCGCATCATGACAGTGCGTTGAACAACAGTTGAACGGTTGAACACTAATGTCAGAACAATGGTACGTGTTGAGGTCAAAACCGCATTCTGAAGATGCGGCCTATCGGCAGGTGCAATCGCAAAAGATCACTGCCTACTATCCGTGTATGAAAATTCGCACGGTAAATCCTCGCGCGCGCCAACTGCGTCCCTACTTCCCCGGCTACCTCTTCGTCCATACCGATCTCGCGTCTACGGGTATATCCGTATTTCAATATATGCCCTACTCAGGCGGGCTGGTATGTTTCGACGGCATCCCGGCGTTGGTGCCAGACACCGTGCTGACCGGCATCCAGAAAACGCTCGACGAGATCACCCTGTCCGGGCGCATGTGGTACGACGAGTTACAGCATGGCGACCCGGTGCTCATTCACAGCGGGCCATTTCGCGACTACCAGGCCATGTTTCACTCCCGCGTATCCGGCACCGATCGCGTTCGCTTATTATTGGAAATGGTGCGAGGCAACACGATTACCGTGACCCTCGACGCCGCCCATATCGAATCGACAAAACGGCGTTAACACACGCGCGCCATGCCCGCGTGTGTCCGTAGGGGCAATGCCTTGCGCTTGCCCACCGCCGCCGCGCCCGTGTGTGCCTGTAGGGGCAATGCCTTGCGCTTGCCCACCGCCGCCGCGCCCGTGTGTGCCTGTAGGGGCAATGCCTTGCGCTTGCCCGCCGCCGCGTCCGTGTGTGCCTGTAGGGGCAATGCCTTGCGCTTGCCCTCCTACCGACATCGTGCAATGTCGAAAGGGCGGATGCCGCCACCTGGACGCGCAAGTATGGGAATAGTTAACATATAATACAATCATGGAAGAAGGAATAAAAGTCGATTTCTGGCGTTACCTCGGATTATTGCGCCGCTGGCTGTGGCTGCTGATCCTGGTGGCCGTGCTGGGCGGCGTCACCGGCTATATCGTCAGCCGGCTGCAAACGCCCATCTACCAGTCCTCCACCACCCTGCTCATCAACGAGGCCCCCGGCTCGAAAAGCGCCATCGACTACAACTCCCTCCTCACCAGCCAGCGCCTGGCCTCCACCTACGTCCAGTTGCTGACCGAGCGCTCCGTGCTCGAAAAAGTCATCCCCCTGTTGCCCTACACCACCACCGTCGAGCAACTCAAGGTAAAAATATCCGCCAGCGTGGTGCGCGACACCAACCTGATCCAGGTCAATGTCACCGACCCCAACCCGGCGACCGCCGCCCTCATCGCCAACAGTCTGGCGACTGCATTCTCGAACCAGGTGGAGGAGACGCAGGCCGCCCGTTACCAGGCATCTGAGGACAGTCTGCAGGTGCAGATGAAACGGGTGGATGAGCAGATCCAGCAGACCCGCGCCGATATCCAGGCGCTTGGCACAGACGCCGCCAACAAAGATCAGCGCGACCGCTTGCAGGCCAACCTTGTCCAATACCAGACGAGTTACAACACCTACTCGCAGTCCTACGAGCAGATCCGCTTTACCGCCGCGCAGAACAACTCCAACGTCACCCAGGTTGAAACCGCCATACCGGTTTTCACCCCGATCAGCCCGCGCGTCGCCACCAACACCGCTCTCGCCGGCGTCGTCGGCCTGCTCCTGGCGCTCGGCGCCGTGCTCCTGTTCGAAAGCCTGGACGACACACTGCGCCACACCGGCCAGATCACCAATGAATCCGGCCTGCCCGTGCTCGGCTTCATCCCCTTCTTCACCGTCGAAGAGGGCCAGCGCCTGCCAGTAGTGGCCGTCAGCCCGCGCTCGCCCATCGCCGAACGCTTCCGCGCTTTGCGCACCAACATCCAGTTCACCAGTCCCGACCACCCCCTGCACACGCTCCTCATCACCAGTCCCGGCCCCGGCGACGGCAAGTCCACCGTGGCCAGCAACCTGGCCGTGGCGGTCTCGCAGGGCGGACGACGCGTGACCATGGTGGACGGCGATATGCGCCGACCCACCCTGCACAAGCGGCTGAACGTGGAGAACCAGGGCGGGTTGAGCGCACTGTTCATTCAACCCAATCTTTACCTGAACGGCAACCTGCAATCCACCGGCATGCCCGGCCTGAACGTCCTGACCGGCGGCAACGTCCCGCCCAACCCGGCCGAATTACTCGGCTCCGCCAAGATGCTCGACATCCTGCGCGCCGTGAAGGATGAGGCCGAGATGGTCATCATCGACAGCCCGCCCGTCACCTCGGTCACCGACGCCGTCGTCCTCGCGCCCGGCGTCGACGGCGTGCTCATTGTCGTGCGCCCCGGCGTGACCAAGCTGGCCGCCGCTCGCGAGGCCATTAACGAGCTCAAGCGCGCCGGCGCCAACATCCTCGGCCTCATCGTCAACGGCGTCCGCGCCGAGGACATCCGCTACTACAGCGGCTACTACCACTACTATTACTACTACCATTACTACGAGGAGGATCGCCCGCTCACCACAACCCAGCGCTGGGGCAAGGCCATCGGCAAAGCCCTCGGCCTAAAGCGACGCACTAAGTCCCGCCGCCAGCCCACCACCCCCGGCACACCCGCCCCCATCAACATGTCCGCCTGGGGCCAGCAGGAGAGCGGAGGAGAAGAGGAGAAGGGGAGCGGAGGAGCGTAGAAGGAGCCGGGGAGAAAAGGAGAAAAGGAGAAAAGGAGAGGAGAGAGAAGGAGAGTGGGAGCGAAGGCGACCGAGTCTTGCCCTCAATAGAGTCAATGGAGGCCGAGGCTTCAGCCGGTCCCCGTCTCCTCTTCTCCCCCTCTCCCCCGCTCCTCTTCACCCCATCACCTCCGCCCATGCCCTCCCTCCTCTTCGTCTGCACCGCCAACCAGACCCGCTCGCCGATCGCGGCGGCGTTGTTTATGGCTCAACTAAAACAGGCCGGCCAACTCGCCGGCTGGCGCATCGAATCCGCCGGCACCTGGGTAACCGACGGCTTGCCAGCTAGCCGCACCGCGCAACGCGTCATGCAATCCATGCAACTTGACCTCAGCAAGCACCGCACCCGCTGCGTCACTGCCGCGCTGCTTGCCCCCTTCGACCTCATCCTCGTGATGGAAGCAGGGCACAAAGAAGCCCTCCAGGTCGAATTTCCCGCCATCGCCAGGCGCGTCTACCTGCTCAGCGAGATGGTCGGCGCAACCGCGAACCCCGCCGATATCGCCGACCCCACCGGCGGCTCCGACGACGACGTCCGCGAAACCGCCCGCCTCATCGCCAGGCTCCTGACCCAGGGCATCACCCGAATACGCCAACTAACCGCTCCCACCTTCCCTTTGTGAGCTTTGTGAGAGCCCTCCACCATTCCGTCTCTTCCCTTTGTGATCTTTGTGAGCTTTGTGAGAGCCCTCCGCCGGTTCCGCCTCTTCCCTTTGTGATCAATGACTAACACAACCACTCCCGCTCGCACGTGGGTGTCCCTTGAAAATGGCGACCAGCTCACACGCGCCGAATTTGAGCGCCGCTACGCCGCTGCGCCACACATCAAAAAAGCCGAACTCATCGACGGAGCCGTTCATATATCTTCACCCGTGCATCATGCCAGTCACAGCAAACCCCACGCCCACTTGCTGGTGTGGTTAGGCGCCTATAGTGCGGCCA
>CAIXPS010000488.1 GCA_903921365.1 uncultured bacterium
CAGGAGATTCACAATGTCTGTTTCAGGACAAGCAGGATATATCAGCTTCGCCGTTCAAACGGCCAAGGTTGGAGACGGGACGTTCGATCCCGCTGCCATCGCGTGGCTCAACCACCGCGCACTCGGTGCTGATATCGCCTTTCAGCAATTCGTCGATCAAGTCCCACCCGAACTCGGAGCGGGGCTATTCACCGCAGGTTCGTTCAAGGCTGGCGCATACGTCGCTGGCGGCATGGCACTGAACGCGCGTCTGGATAACGCAATCGCAGCGTTGCTGTATGGCGCATCCGGCAAGGCCACTGTCGGCACTGCACAGGTCGCAGGCGCATCGTCTGGCTCGACGATTTACTCGGTTGATCCCAACGACGACACCTCGATGCCGTGGATGGCACTGCGCAAGGTAATCCCTGGCGACACACCGGAAGGGTATCAGGAAGAGTTCTACTACGACTGTCGTGTCGCGGCGCTGTCGATCACCGTCCCACAGATGGGCATGATGACGCACGAACTGGCATTCGTCGGTCGCGTGCCTGAGTGGATCGATGGCAAGCCGGTCGCTGGCAGCGTCATCGGCACTGCTCCGGTATTCGGCGCTCCTTTCGAGTCGGTGGCAAGTGTCGGCCAGTCTGCGGAAGGTTCGATCTCACTGCCCGGCTTCACGAGCGACGAACTGCCCGGTGGCGGTCAGTTCACGAGTATTCCATTATCTAACCGTATTCGAGGCGGTCTTTATCGCCGCAACTGCCGGACTCATCCACCCCGACCGCATTAGCGCATACGGTGCATTGACATCAGTCGCAGTCCCATCGAAGTTCAGGTTCCACAAAATGACCAGCCGTACATAACCGCTTTGCCGCGCCCACTTGATCCCACCAACCAGCGTACTGACCTGTCGCCCAACTGTATGTCCCATCACCCAATTGAATCCGCGTGGTGCGCGACCAGCGACCGGGAGTGCATATCCAAATTCCGTTAAGCACACCGGCTTCGATTGATCAAACAACGAGTAATAGCGATCAGAAACGATCTGGATGTCGCCAACGCCATCCGGCCCGTTCGCGTGCGCCCCGATGCAGTCCATGACACTCGCGGCGCTGTGATCCAGCATGCCGCGCAGAAAAGAAAGATCGTCGACATTCGCCCACAGACTGTTGAACCCGGTCGGCGCAATGCCGGCGCTGATGACCATGATGCTCGGGTCCAGGTACTTGGCCACACCATAACCGATGGCGAGTAACTGAGCATACTTTGGTCCATCAATGGTGTCATGCCATTCTATGGCCAGGTTCGGCTCGTTCCACATTTCAATAGCGTGAATCTGCTTCGGATAACGGGTGATGAGCCGGGCGATGAAGATGCCGAATTCGGCAAAGTCGTCGGGCGGGCCGATGGTGTCATGCGTGATCCGCCGCAGATAGGCCGGCGCAGTCGTGACGCTGATCAGCACCTTCAATCCGGTCACATTCGCTGCATGAATGACCCGATCCAGACACGACCAGTCCATACGATCCGGCGCAGACTGCATATCGCCCCAGCGTGCCTGTTGCTTGATCCAGGTGAGACCCATGTCCTTGACCATCGCCAGTGCCGTGGGCACGTCCTTGTCGCACCCATCAATCTGGATGCCAAACTCGGTGTGTGTCTGCCCCGGCGTGAATGGCATGGGCGACGGCAAGGTATATGCATCATCACTATTGGCCGATGCTGCAGGTGCAGTGTTTCCCGGCTGTGGCGTAAACACGGGTAAGGTGAATGTCAGTGGTGTCGAGACCGAACTTGGCTCAGTCGATGTAACCGAGGGCAATGACGTCAAAAATGTGTCAGAGATCGCGATATCTGTTGGTGTTGCCACTGGATCTGCATCCCATATCGACCTGGTTTCTGGCACATGCTCACCACAGGCAGTGAGGATAATCAGCAAAAGCAGTATGAAGATATGCGATGGAAGGTCACGCCTAATCACTATTGTTGCCTGTCCTATTCCCGTTTATGACGGACAGGGGATTTTCTGATGGTTTGTGGAAATCCGAACCAACCGATTTCTGCGGCGTGGTTCAGATCGGCAATCAGGTCAGGTCTACGCAGCGCCGTTTGCACGATATCCGGCGATTGCGCATTGTCAAAGGCATAGCACTTGTCCTCGCTCTGCATTGTGACATCGCGCCAGACGCGCGCCATGGCTCCGTACCTGGCAATCTCAACATGGTGCGCCAAGTACACTTGCGGCGATGCAATCTGGAGCGCTCGTGCTGACCCAATAAGTGCATCGTGAACCACGGGTAGATTGCGCTCATCGGTTGTGACAATCAGCAGGCGGGGAAATGTGGGATAGCGCAGCGTCCAGCGCATGGAACGGTAGTAGGCACATAGACCGCCCATTTTGCCAACCCAGATATCGGG
>CAIXPS010000489.1 GCA_903921365.1 uncultured bacterium
CTTGCCCGTCCTGTGGATGTATTGATAAAGCTAATCGTCGTACTCAATCTAATTTCACCTGTGTAACCTGCGGTTTCTCTGGACTTGCAGACCACATCGCTGCTGGAAATATTTCTAGCAGGGGCGTTGTAAATCGCCCATACGTCCCGGATCGCCAGGGACAAAGCTCCGGGTTTTAACCCGGAGTTATTTACAGCTTTGCGTGCACCAGCTGCTGCGTATAGGCGGCCTGCGGATCTTCGAGAACCTGATCGGTCAAACCGGACTCGACCACGCGCCCATGCCGCATGACGATGACGCGATCGGCCAGCATGCGGATCACGCCAAGGTCGTGCGAGACGATGATCATCGTGATGCCCCACTGGCGTTGCAGTCGCTTAAGCGTATCGAGCACCAGCGCCTGCACCGAGACATCCAGCCCGGTCGTCGGCTCGTCCAGCAACAGCAACTTCGGTTTAAGCGCAATCGCCTTGGCGAGTTGAACGCGTTGTTGCATCCCGCCGGATAGTCGCATCGGCAGATCGTCCATGCGGTCAACGGGAAATTCGGAGACGGCCAGCGACTGTTTCGACACGCTGCGCAAGCGAGAATACTCCCGCTCGCCGGCGAGGATCAACCGCTCGGCCACGTTGCCGCTGCTGGTGTTGCGCATGCGCAGGCCGTGATGCGAGTTCTGGTACACAATCCCAATGTTGTAGATGCGCAGTTCGCGCTTCGAAAAGCGATCGAGATCAAACAGGTTCAATTCGCGATAGGCGTCGATGTTGATCTGGTATGTGGCGCCCTCGTCCGGCGGCTCCTCAAAATTCAACAGGCGCAGCACGGTGGATTTTCCCGAGCCGGATTCACCGACGATGCCCAGCACTTCGCCGGGGTACGCAACAAAGTCAACGCCGGCAACGCTGGTCACCGCGCCGTAATGCTTGGCCAGGTTGCGAACGACGACTAATGGCTGCGTCGTCACCAACCTTGGCTCATCAAGGCGCGTAGCCGGTTGCGCCGTGACCGGCGGGGCTAGCGACGCGACGGTCTCAAGCATCGGCGCAGGTTCGTCGAAATTGATGTAGGACCGGGCGCGATTGGCGCGCGCGATGCTCTCAGCTCCGGATATATCCGCGGATGTAGAAGTTGCCATTGTTATCGTAGTAGGTATCCCCTGGCTGAGCATTCAGCAGTTTTTCGATATAGCCCGTGTCAGACATCTCGTGGGTCGATGTGCCATCCTCGTTGGGAATTTCGTTCATAAACTTGTTCTGCGCGCCGGTTCTGATGCACACCCAGCCGCGTTGATCCTCGACCTTGAACGGCACGTCGGTAAATTCAAGCGGGTAGACGTCCGTATAGGGCGGGACGGCATACAGGCGTTTTTCGCGCCCTGCCGCCAGCAGCGTCAGATGCGCGGCCTGGTGCAATTTTGGCGTATCCCAGCGCGGGATCGGGCTGGGGCTCATTACGTAGCGCTTATGCACCATCACGGGATAACTGGCGCCCTGCGTCACGCGCCGATAGCGCACCAGTTGCTCATACAACGCCAGCCATAACAGGCCGTAATCGGCGTCGGCGTGCATTTCGCGCGCGCGGGAAATGTCGTGTTCGACCGAGCGCATCGGCTCAGGGTCAGGCACCTGCAACACCAGCACCTGCCCTTCATGCAGCCGCTCCTCTGGAATGCGGTGGCGGCTCTGGATGATCGTCGCCTGTGTCGCATCGGTTGTCGATGCGGCGTCGGAGACGCGTGTGATGAAACGGCGCAGGTTGGCGGCGTTGACCGAATCGTCGGCGCCCTGATCGATCACCTTGACGACATCCTCAGGCCCGACCAGACTCAGCGTGACCTGCAATCCGCCGGTGCCCCAGCCGCGCGCAATCGGAAGCTCGCGGCTGGCGTAGGGCACTTGATATCCTGGCAGTGCAATCGCCTTCAAAATACGCCGGCGCAGTTCGCGCTTTGCGAACTCATCCAGAAAAGCATAAGAGTAACCGTGGTTCTCCAGTGCAAGTTGTTCAAGCGTCATTCCTGCGCCTCCGCAACCAGTTCAGCTTCGGGCTGCTCACTCACGGACTTACCCTCGTCGCCAGCAATCTGATTTGCGCCGCGCATCGCGTCCATCCCGCTGGCAAAGGTGACATAGTGCGGCAGCTTGTAGTGAATGCAGAATCCAGAGGCCTCCACCGGGTCAGTGTGATACAACACGAATTCCTCGGTGTGCGCAGGATGCGGCGCAGGCAGATCCATCGCTTTGTCGAGCATCGCGGCCGCAATCACTTTGATCTCGTTCCAGCCCATCGTTGCCGCAAAACCGAGCGCAAGTTCCTCTTTGTGGTTCTGGCGCTTCTCTTTATTCGCGCCGAAGACGCCGGTGGCGGAGTTCGCAAAGTGAGTCACAATCTCTGCCTGGCTGACGCGCACGCGCCCCAAGCTGATGAGGTCGCCGCTGATCGGATGGCGCACCTGCACCTCGGCATACCCCAGGCGCAACTCGTTGATCGTGGGATGCACCGCGCCATAACCGCGCATGTTGGCATATCCCAATGCCAGAATACCGCCGGTATCCGCGCGCGACAATGATTGCAGGCGTTCCGCGCGCGGCGCGGGAAACAGAAGCGGTTCGCGCGTCACGTCAGGCACATCGGACGGGTCTTGATCTGCGTGCTTCTCCAGCGGCGCCATCAGCCCGGCCATGCGATGCCAGTCCGCGACGAGTGGATATTCGCGTGGCGCAACCGGCTGAACGGGTTCTGGCGCATCTGGCGTATCCGGCGTGAACGTGGCAGTTGCTGCGGCTTTGCCGTCGAGCACGTCTAGCTGAAAAATGCGATGACTGTAGTCCAGCGTTGGGCCAAGCACCTGCCCGCCAGGAATGTCCTTAAACGCAGCCGAGATACGGCGGACGGTGAAAAGCATCTTCGTCGTGACTGGCTCGGCATAGGCCAGGCGCGGCTGGGTTGAACGATAAGCGCGCAGTATCAGCACCGCTTCGTACAAGTCGCCGCCAGTTTGCGCGAGCGCCAATGCGGCCAACTCTGGCGCATACAGCGACCCCTCTCCCATCACGCGATCGATCAGGTACGGCATGGTGCGCTCAATCGCGCGCACTACATCCGCATCAATCGGCGCCTTCAGATCGTTGTAAAGCGCTTCTGCATTCTGGATGGCGCCTTCGCCGCCGCGCGCGGCTACATACATGGAACAGCCTCCAACTCGACCTTCGTCGACCGAGGCAACCCGATCACCTTTTGGCCATCAATAAGGTAGGCGTCGAACCCCATCGGATAGTGGATGCGGCGCGCGCGTTGACGCCAGAATTCAAGTGGGACATCGCTTACCTGGATGCGCGATTCGGGCGATTGATTCAACACGCCAGGCCCGCTCAGTTGCATGCACTGACCCGCCCTCTCGCCAAACCGACAGCCAATCATCACTGTGGCGCCCCGGTCAGGATACAGGTAATCGCCCACTGACGCTTGCTCAATGGCCGTCAGGTCTTCGGCATATAGGTGCGGGTAGAAGTGATAGGCAGCTTGCGCCGGATTGCGCCCTTTCGCGCCGGTGAGCGCCAGCTTTCGTGACAATAGCGCTTCGGGCGTGTAGTAGCTCGTTTCAAGATCGAGCAGCGCTTTGCCAATCGCAACAAAGGTGCGCAGTTCGTCACCTTGCGGATCGCCGGGCAAGCTGTGGATCATGCCGGGGCGGCTGAGCGCCCCCATCAGCGCAAGAAATGTCGCGCGCGAAGCGGCTTCAGTGGCAGTCTGTGTGGGTCGCATTAGAACGTCTCCATGTTCACGCGCGTGGTCTCAACCTGGCGCAGCAACTCCTGATCAGCGGCGATCAACTCAAGGGCGCGGGCATCGGCAAATGCGGTAATTGTGTCGGCCCTGATGCCGGCGCGCAATGCCGCATCGCACAACGCAAGGGCAAGCGCCTGCACATGATCCCTGCCAAGGCACGAGCCGTAGCCCTCAACTCCGTCGTGGTCTTTCAAACGCACACTCGCTTCGGCGATCAACACCTCGCCAAGGTTAAAAGTGATGCCCTGGACGCTGTCGGTATAGGGCAGCATGACTAAACCGGTGCGGTTTTCAAGCACCTCTATCACGCCAAGGTCGTCTAAAAGGCTCTCAGCCAGCGCCTTCACCTGGTGGGCGGAGGACTGGCTGAGCACACTGAGACGTTCGGCAATCGATGTATGACCGTTGTGTGTCTCTTTATTCAAGATCGCGCCTATTTCATCTTCTTGAGGTCGAGGTTGAGAATCTTGGCGATGTCGCGCAGGGGATCGTAGAACTGATCCAGCGACTTCAGGCCAAGCGCCGCGCTCGGATCTACATACCACTGCCGATAGGCCGCAACCATGTCAGGATCATCCTTGATCGAGAGCAGTGTGTCCTTAATCGCCTTCTTCATCGAAGCGGGCAGATCGGGGCGCACTGCAAAAGGCGTGTTGGGGATGGCATCGGTGAAAGCCAGCACCGCCAGTTTGCCATCGGGGCACTTGTCGAACACAGCCTTGATGTCGGCCTCGGACGGGCGAACATGCTTGGTTGGGAAACCGCAGAAATCAACCTGACCGTTGTCCTGTAGCGCATACATGTTGTCTTCATAGGTGGCGCCTGCTGGAGCCTTGCCATTCCACACGGACAGCACCGAGGTCGGGTGGCTGCCGGCAAATACGGCCTTGAGATCCTTGTCGGGGTCGATGCCGTGATTGACGAGATAGGTCTTCGGCATGAGGTGGCCTGAGGTTGAGGCGGGATCGACGAAGTTGAACCCCTTGCCCTTCAGATCAGCCAGTGTGGCGATGCCAGATCCCTTCTTGGTGAAGATGATGCTGTAGTAGTACGGCGTCAGCTTGTCGTCATACTTGGCAGTGTCAGTCGGCTTGAGCGACGGCGAGATATTGACCGCGATCGCTTCGGCGCCAGCTTCCTGCACGGCCAGCGTATAGGAGAACGGGCCGACTTCCATGGCGTCGACGCGCTTCGCGCGCATCGCCTCGATTACGGCGGTGTAGCTGGTGCCCGTGAACATCTTGACCGGAATGCCAAGCGCCTTCTCAAGCCGCAAACGCAGCGACTCGGCATTCTTCAGAACTTTCTCGGCATCGTCCGACCCAAACAACCCCAGTGTAAACTGGGCGGGCCAACCGGTTTTGTCGATCGCGCC
>CAIXPS010000490.1 GCA_903921365.1 uncultured bacterium
CATAATTGAGAATTCGCCTGGGTCTGGATAAACTGTGATCAGGATACAGAGCCACGCGAACTACGGGAATTTCCTCATACGTCTCACGTTGCCAGGCAGATATTTTGTAACCCGGGTACACTTTGCCACTTGGGTAGTTTGGAAATCCTGTCAGAACCTGTACGTTATTTCCCAGCAACTGCAAGGTCGATGCCAAGTCTGACATTAACTTGAATGGCTCGGGGGGATACCACTGAGTGAGTAAAAGCACTTTCATGGCAATAACGTTATATGACTACTTGGGTGACAAGTGCCTGACAGAGTCATACTGCATCTTTGTGCCAGACCACACGGTTTACGTAGTCCGTGTAGCTCATGATGATACGCAACACCTTCTCTGATACGTTTGCTACACTGTAGTCCGCAACCAGACGAAAATTGCGCTCTGAATCGCGAGATTGGCTCTCTAGCACGATAAGCGCTTCTTGAATACGATTCCAATGCAATCCTACCATCATGACCGCCGCTTCCTCCATCCCTTCGGGACGTTCGTGAGCACCCCGAATGTTGAGCGCCGGGAAATTGAGGATGGAGGACTCTTCCGTAATCGTACCGCTATCGGATAGCACCGCTCGCGCATTTCGTTGCAACTTGACGTAGTCCGAGAAACCAAAGGGCTTCAGCAACTCGATTTGCGCTGGTAATACGACGTGTTCCGCTTCCATGCGCTTGCGCGTGCGCGGATGAGTCGTCACAATCACTCGACGGCCATCCAAAACGGCAAGATGCCGGAGGACATCCACCAAGCGGTTGAACTGCTCTGGGTCATCGACATTCTCCTCGCGGTGAGCACTCACCACGTAGTACTGCTGCGGCTGCAATCCCAGCCGTTCCAGGACATTCGAGGCATCGATTTTTGGCAGGTAATAGTGCAGCACTTCGTACATCGGGCTGCCGGTTTTAATGACCCGGTCGGGGGGGAGACCCTCGCGCAACAAATATTCGCGCGAGATCGATGAATACGGCATGTTGATGTCGCTGATATGATCGACGATCGCGCGGTTGATCTCTTCGGGGACGCGCTGGTCGAAACAGCGGTTGCCCGCCTCCATATGAAAGACTGGTATCTTGAGGCGCTTGGCCGCAATGGCCGCCAGGCAACTATTCGTGTCACCCAAAACCAGCACAGCATCGGGTTGCACCTGGCGCAGAACGGCATCGGAGCGCGCGATGACATTGCCAATCGTCTCCGCCGGTGTCTTTCCCACCGCGTCCAAGTAAAAATCCGGCTTGCGAATCTCCATGTCATCGAAGAAAACCTGGTTCAGCTCGTAGTCATAGTTCTGGCCGGTATGGATGATCACGTGCTGGAGATGACGGTCCAACGCAGCCATCACCCTGGACAAGCGGATGATCTCGGGACGGGTGCCGATAATGGTGGCGACTTTCATGTACTTTGTATGGATCACGGAATAAGCGGATTACACGGATTGAACGGATCAGACCGATGGTTGTCCGGTAGGTTAAGCGGGAATCACAGGCATCGCATAGGTATCCGGCCAGTTGGGATCGAAGACCTCGCTGGACCAGAAGAGCGTAATCAACTCGGTTGTCCCGACGTTCTGGATGGAGTGGGTGTAGCCGGTCGGGATATCGACCACGCGGAAGTCCGTTCCACTGACAGGATATTCGATCATAGCTGCAGTTTCGATATGACGAAAACGGACGATGGCCTCGCCTTCGACAACCAAGAACTTTTCGGTTTTGGTGTGATGGTAATGGTTGCCGCGCGTAATGCCAGGTTTGGTGCGCGAAATAAACACCTGCCCGATGGCAGGCGATTTGATGAATTCGGCAAGTGAACCACGCGTGTCGCTTTTTTTATCCAAGTTGTAGGCGAAATCGTCGGGTTCCAAGTAGGACAGGTACGTCCCATACAACTTGCGGGTGAACTCGTCGCTCATGTCGGGAACGCGTAAAGATGCACGACTCTGGCGGAACGAGCGGATCAGGTCCGCCAGACGGCCAAGCGTGACTTTGTACGACGGCGTCACCTGCCGTGTTTGAATGTCAACCTGCCCCTGCGTCCCGTCGGACGCCTTTAACTCCTGCATGAAGTGATTGACGACGTCATCTACATGGATCATTTCGAGTTCGCGGGCCGGATCTGAGATCGAGATAGGCAGATCATGCGCGATGTTGTAGCAGAAGGTGGCGGTGACCGAGTTGTAATTCGGACGGCACCACTTGCCGAAGACGTTTTGCAGCCGGTAGATGACGACGCGCGCATTGGCTTGGTGCGCGTACTTTGTCACGACAGCTTCGGCTTCGCGCTTGCTCACCCCGTAGGGGTTATCCAGTGCCGCCTGAATGGACGACGACAACAACAGCGGCACCGGCCGGCCCAACTTGACCAATTCAGCGCAAAGATACGCTGTGAAATCCACATTGCCGGTCTGAAACTCACCTTCAGTCAGGGGGCGATTCACGCCGGCGAGATGAAACACGAAGTCAATCTGCGCCAGCATTTGGGCAAGCTCATCCAAGCTATTACCCAAGTCGTATCGCAACACGCGACTATCGGTGCTTGGAGCAAGCCATGCAGCCAGATTGCGCCCGATGAAACCATTCGCACCTGTGATCAGGATATTCATGCCGCCACCGCTGCAGGATGCCATGTGGCCAGTTCCCGCTGGATATAATCCAAACCCAACAGCACCTCCGCCATGCCGGCTTCGTCCAACTGGCGCGTGTTTTGCGAGTTGTATTCACCCTGCAGGGTCAAGCGCTCCTGACCTTGCACAAAGTAGGCATCGTAGTTCAGGTCACGGTTGTCGGTCGCAACGCGGAAGTAGTCGCCCAAGTCGGTTGTGCGGATCATCTCCTCGCGCGTCAGGAGCGTCTCGTACTGCTTCTCGCCATGGCGGGTACCAATCACGCGAATAGGATTAGGCGCGTTGAACACTTTAAGCAAGGCGTGCGCCAACGTCTCGATCGTCGCGGCGGGGGCTTTCTGGACGAAAAGGTCGCCCGGCTCGCCATGCGAAAACGCGTAGAGCACCAGATCCACGGCATCGTCGATGCTCATCATGAAGCGGGTCATGTGTGGATCGGTCACGGTCAGTGGTTTATTGGCCTTGATCTGATCGACAAACAGCGGGATGACCGACCCGCGCGAGGCCATGACGTTGCCATAGCGGGTGGCACAGATGACGCAGCCTTTATCGGCCGCTACACGCGACTTGGCGATGGCCAGTTTTTCCATCATGGCCTTGGAAATCCCCATGGCATTGACGGGATAGGCAGCCTTATCGGTGCTGAGCACCACAACGCGTTTAACACCAGCCTGCACGGCCGCGTTCATGACATTCTCGGCGCCAAGCGCGTTGGTAAGTAGCGCCTCCATGGGGTAGAACTCGCAGGAGGGAACTTGCTTGAGCGCGGCGGCGTGGAAGACGAAGTCTACACCGGACATGGCGTCCAGCAGGCTTTCGGAACGGCGCACATCGCCAATATAAAACTTGAGCTTGTGATTGTTATAGGCCAGTCGCATGTCATGCTGCTTCTTCTCGTCGCGGCTGAAGACGCGGATTTCGGCGATGTCGGTCTGCAGAAAACGGCGCAAGACGGCGTTGCCGAAGGTGCCGGTGCCGCCTGTGATCAATAAAGTTTTATCCTTAAACATTTTTCTACCATAAAGCCAAAGGCACTTTTAATGCGTTTTATTTTCTATGTTGAGCCGCGGTCACCTGCTTGAATAATGCCTTGTGCCGCTCCAGTAGCCCCGCCCGCGTATAGTTCTGTAATAATGGCAGTATCCCACCCGCCAAAATGTCTTCTGCTACTTAACCAGCATCGTTGCCGATTCAGGTACAGCCCGCCCTAGTACCACGGGAACTCGGACTGGTACTCAAGCCCGGTATCGCATTGCACAACGCTTCGGCCGCATACCGCCCAGCAGCGCACGCGATAGCCAGGTAAAATCGTACAAATAGGAAAATATGGAAACCAGTTATGACCGTACTATGTAGTCATATCTTTATGTCCGGCTCGGATGCATACACTGAGAAAATAGCAACACAGTCAATCGTTCAACCATGGCTTTGGCTCTTCATCTCGATAACTTC
>CAIXPS010000491.1 GCA_903921365.1 uncultured bacterium
CTCAACCTCAATCACAAGTCACCTCGTAGCGCACGGGCGCCGTCCCGCGCAGGTAAAGCAAGAAATCAGTAACACCTATTAGGATTATAATAATCTGCGTAGGTATAAAATGAAATTCCTGGACAGAGCTCGCGAGATTGAATTTCTGAACAGCACGTTGAATCGCCGGCATCCCACGCCTGCCAACCTGCTGCTGATCTATGGTCGCAGACGCGTGGGCAAGACGCTGCTTTTGCAGGAATGGTCCAGGCAGACAGGTCTTCCGACGCTGTATATGTCATTCGAAAAAGACCCGGCAGCGTTGCAGCGAAAGAAGCTCGCGGCCCAGGCGCTGGGCGTCAGTCTTGACGCCGCGCCAAACTTCCCGGCATGGTCAGAACTGTGGCAGTGGCTGGCCCGGCACTGGGGGCTGGGTGCGGAAGACGCACCGCGCCGCATCCTGGTCCTGGACGAAATAACCTATGCATCCGAGTCCGACCCAGCAATGCTCTCGTCGTTGCAACACGCGTGGGATGCCGTTTACCGGAACACCAATCTGTCAATCGCATTATGTGGCTCTCACGTGCACACCATGGAGTCCATCATGACCGGGGGATCGCCTTTGTTTGGCCGCATGACGGGGCAGTGGCATGTGCAGCCGTTCGACTTTGGCGTGCTGAAGGAGGCGCTGCCGGGCTGGTCCGCTGAAGAACGAATTGCGGCTTACGCCATGGTTGGTGGTGTGCCCGCGTACCTCGACTGGCTGAATCCCGAGTTGGGGCTAATCGAGAACATCCGGCAGGTGGTGCTGAGTCCCGGTGGGATGTTCACGGCTGAGCCGCTCTTTCTTCTGTATGACGAACTGGAAACCATTCACACCTATCTGGCCATCATCCGCTCGATTGGCAACGGCAAGGCGACGCTCGATGAGATCAGCAATGACGCGCTGGTCGGCAAGAACAACCTGACGGCATACCTGGCGCGCCTGCAGCAGTTGCGGATTGTCGAACGCCGGCTTCCAGCGACCATTCCACCCAGCCGTATCCGCATCGTCAGGCGTGGTCGATATCATCTGAGCGATGCGTTCTTTCGTTTCTATTTCGAATTCCTCGCCCCTCGCCCGGGAGAGCCGGTAGATGACCGCGAAGCGAAACTGGCGCGCGTCCGCGCGAACCTGCGAGCATTTGTGGGCAGGACTGCATTTGAACAACTCGCACAACAATGGGTGCGGCAGCAGGGTCTGCTGGGGCGATTGCCGCTGAAGCCCGAAGTGATCGGTCAGCATTGGAGCAGACAGGTGCAGGTGGATGTGGTTGCCATCAACTGGGCCGAACGACGCATCCTCGTCGGCGAATGCAAGTGGACGGAGGACAGAATTGATCGGCAGGTGGTGCTGGATCTGATCGACGTCAAGACCCCTAAGTTGCTTCTTGACATGACCGCTGACGGCGCGGGATCGGACTGGCAGGTCAGTTATATCTTCTTCGCCCGGCGTGGTTTTACGCCGGCGGCGCAAACAGAGATCCAAAAGGCAGGGGCACTGGCAGTCGACATGGTAAGGTTGGATGCCGACTTGTCGATACCATACGCCATGTCGTGACTAATACGGCCGCATTAGAACCCGCGCAGCTGGGTGCTCTCGCGCCGGGGCAGTCCTTCCTTCGGTGCCCGTTTCAACACGGCATACTGTAACCCGTGCGCCGCGCAGAACGCGCGCTTCTCGGGCTTGTCGCCATCTTCATTCACCGCGTAAATCTCCGGCTTCAACCATGCGATCTCCGGCTCGGCGTCCATCCAACCCATGCCCGACGTCATGAGCGCCTGATGCACGTAGCGGATCGCCTGCACCATATAGCGCCGTTCGTCCTGTGAGAACAAAGGGTGCCCGGGGCCTTTCAGGTGCGTCACGTTGGCGTCGTTGCCCACAGCGACATACAGGTCGCCCAGCCCGGACACTTCCTCGAAGAAGCGCACATGGCCGGAGTGCAGCCAGTCGTAGCAGCCGGTGACGATCACCTTTGGTTTATCCGATGCGCTCGCCTTGATGTTCACCAGGGGGAACCCGCGCAAGGCATCGTCGGGGATCACGTGATACCCGATCCCTTTTTGTTTGCACCATGCTGCTTTGTCGGGTGAGTGCCCAGCCTCATCTACAACCCATAGATCGGGAAGACCGCTGGCGATAGTGTCAAGGTACTGGATTCCGGCATTTGCGGGAATGACGGAGGTCCGCGACACGTAGCGAATGGCCTGGACGAAGTACAGGCGCTCCGCCAGCGGGAACTTTGGCTCTTTTCCGGTGTGCAGGCGTATAGCGTCATCCGACCACAGGAGTGCGGTGACCTCGCCGAGTTTTGCAGCTTCTTCGAGGAAACGCGCGTGCCGCGAGCGCAGGTCGTCAAAGCTGCCGCTGACTGCGACTTGTTTGTTCATTCTTCCTCAGTCCTTGTCAAAATCCTTGTCAATCAACCTTGTGAGGGGTCTTATACGGATGACGTTTTAGCACAGCACCCCTCGCAAGGGATTTCTATTGCTTTACACGGACAGCGACCTTGAACGCGCCGGGGACGGGGGTCTCTGACACGACAAACAGATACCCGCCGCCGCAGCCCGAATACATCGCGCCCGGGTAATGCGCCTGATAATAATGCAGCAGCCCAACCAGGTCCATCTTGATCGTCGAGTGGCGCACCGTGCCCGGCAGGATCGCCTCCCAGCAACGCATGCACTCGTTCATCGATTCGCCCAAGCCACGCAGGTCTTTGGCCAGGATGGCGTCGTAGCAGTCCTTGCCGGTCTGGCCCAGACGGCGGATCCACTCGCGGTCGAGGTTCTTGACCTCCAGCGGGTTGTAGCCGTCAGCGCGCGGCGTCACGGGGATCAGGTGGATGACCCGCTCCAGCCAGCGCGCCACGTCTGGGTCATTGTTGGATTCAACGTGACACGGGAAGTACCCGCCCTCGACGTCCGCGTCGAAGTCCAGCCGGTTGACGCCGGGATAGATCAACCCAGCCATGTCCTGTGCGCCCGACGGCTCTGGCTTGTCGCGGTTCTCGGCGTTGTATAGCTCGCGCACCAGTTCCGCCGGATCGCGATCGGGCAGAGCATCGCCCCACAGTTGCATCGCAATTCGGCGCGTCGAGGTGGCCATCCCGCAGCGATCCATGTAGCGCAGTGTGGGCTCCAGGCCAACCACCACCATCGAGCCGGGCGAGGTGGGGTTCAGGCGCGAGGTGAATGGCTGGTCGATCCATCCACCCGCCAGCGCCATGCGATAGGGCATGCGGCCAATGACATCAGTGATATCCACGATAGTCCTCGCTTGCGCGAAGATGTCAGACTTCTTGGAGAAGTCTGACATCATTCGCGTCTTAGTCACGCACAACGGCTTTGCCGGCCTTGCGGTCGTTGTATTGCTCTTTGATCCACGCGTATGTGGTCTTCAGTCCTTCCTTCAGCGGCGTGCTGGGTTCCCACCCGAGCATCTGTTTGATGAAGGTGTTGTCGCTGTTGCGACCGGCCACGCCACGCGGGGCGTCCAGCTTGTAGGTGCGGTTCATCGTAATGCCCGCGATTTCTTCGATGTAGTCCACGAGTTGGTTGATCGAGACGAGTTCGCTGGTGCCGAGGTTAATCGGTGTGGCGATCAGTTCGTCGCTGTGCATGATGCGGTCGATGCCATAGACGCAGTCGTCGATGTACATGAAGCTGCGCGTCTGATGGCCGTCGCCCCAGATGTCGATCTCGTATTTGCCGCTGTCAAGCGCCTCGACGGCCTTGCGGCATAGCGCTGCCGGGGCTTTCTCGCGCCCGCCGAACCAGGTGCCGCACGGGCCAAAAACGTTGTGAAAGCGCGCGATATGCGTTTCCAGGCCGCGTTCGGCGGTGTATTCCTGGCAGAACATCTCGCTCATCAGCTTCTCCCACCCGTAACCACGCTCAGCCATGGCTGGATAAGCATCGGACTCTTTGAGCGCGCGCACGTTCGGATCCTGTTGCAGCGTGATGTTGTAGGCGCACGCCGACGACGAATAGAAGAAGCGCGTCACGCCGGCGCGATAGGCGGCTTCGATCATGTGCGTGTTGATCAGGATGCTGCGCAGACAGTCCACGCGGTTGTTCTCGATGAATCCCATCCCGCCCATGTCAGCGGCCAGGTTGTATACCTCGACTGCGCCCTCGACAGCCTTGACCGCGTTCTCCTGCACGCTCAGGTCCATCGAGATCGACTCGACCCCCGGCACGCGCTGGTACCATTGCGGAATTGGTTTACGGTCGATCGCGCGAATACGGGTAAAGCCTTTGTCGTGGAAATAGCGCGTGAGCGCGCCAGCGATGAAACCGCCGGCGCCGGCGATGACGATCAGGTCGTCCTTGTTGAGAACGTCGATTGCTAGTGTTGTTTTCATTTTCTACCTCTGACTGATTGAATCCCCACTGGAACGGCGGACAATGATCTGTGTGGGAAAGATCACTTCCTTATGGCTGTTGTTAATGCTCCGCGACTTCAGGCGTTGCAGGAGTATTTCTGTTGCTTTACGACCCATCTCATAAGCCGGTTGTAAGGCTACAGTGAAGAAAGGGAAGGTGACCATTGCCGGCGGCAGGTCGTCGAACCCGACCAGCGCCATGTCCTGCGGCACCTGCACGCCGGCTTCCTGCAGGGCTCGCATCGCGCCGATGGTGATGAAGTTATTCGCGGCCAGAATAGCAGTTGGGCGCTGCGGTAACTGGAGCGCCTGCTGCGCCATCTGGTAGCCGCCGTCCTGCGTCAGTTCACCGCGTAGGATCAGTCCCGCGTCCGGCGTGATACCAGCATCCTGCAAGGCGCGCCGATACCCGGCGACGCGGTCGTCAGCGGTGGACACGCCTTCCGGCCCGCTCAAGCTTGCGATGCAGCGATGCCCCAGCGAGATGAGCAATTGGGTGAGCTGGTGCGCGCCGCCTTCCGAATCGCACCGCACGACATCGACCGCCATACCCGGCACTGCGCGGTCAAGCACGACCACCGGCACGTCGCGCGAGCGGATCAGTTCGATGGCGCTGGTTTTGCTCTGTGCCGGGACGAGCAGAAAGCCATCCACCTGTTTTTGCAACAGGATAGTGACATAGGTGGATTCCTTAATGGCAGATTCATCGCTGTTGCAAAAGATCAGCGTATAGCCCGCCGCGCTGGCGGCGTCTTCGACGCCGCGCGCGAGCGTGGTGAAAAACGGGTTCGTAATGTCGGTGAGCAGGAGTGCGAGCGTGTTGGTGCGCTTCGAGCGCAGGCTGCGCGCCAGCGTGTTTGGCACATAGCCGAGTTCGACGATGGCTTTCTCTACGCGGTCGCGCGTGTCCGAGCTGAAATAGCCGGAGTTGTTAATCACGCGCGAGACAGTGATAGAACCCACCCCGGCGCGTTTGGCGACATCGTGAATCGTTGGCATCGTTAAACATCACTCTCGATATGGTACCGTTACCATATCGTTGTCAGAATGATAAAGGCTGTGCGTCAGAATGTCAATAGCCTCGACCTCCCGGCGAACCAAGCGGAGACCGACGCTTTAGCGGGTTGCGCCCGTGCATCCGCCAATCCGCCAATCCGCCAGTTGCCAACACCGCACATCGGGTGCACAATAGAAGAGTATTAGCAGAAGGGTGAACGGTGATTACCATGATGTATCTCGTTCGTAGAGCGCAAGCAATCCCCGCTCTCGATGTGCATTCAACTGAAGATTGGGTCGACCCGGCTTGGCAGCACGCCGAAGTCTTGGAAGTTTCGCATTTCCGGCCCGAAAGCGTTGCGACGCACCGCCCGGTGACGCAGGTCAGAGTGTTGCATGACGATCACGCCATCTACGTCATGTTCCGCGTGCAGGATCGCTATGTGCGCAGCGTTCAGACCGAGTACCTCGGCGCGGTGTGCACTGATAGCTGTGTCGAATGGTTCGCCCAACCCCGACCAGACGCCGGCTACATCAACTTTGAGATCAACTGTGGCGGCACACTGCACAGTTCCTACATCGAAGACCCGGCGCGCATCCCCGGCGGATTCAAAAAATTCACCTATGTCCCGACTACGCTCGCGGCGCAGATCACCATCGCCCACTCCATGCCCGCAGTCGTCGATCCCGAAATCGCTGACGCCGTGACCTGGATGGTGCAATATCGCGTGCCGCTGACAGTGTTCGAAAACTACGTTGGCAAGTTGGGCGCGTTATCGGGTCAGGAGTGGCGGGCCAACTTCTACAAGTGTGGAGACCTCACGTCGCACCCGCACTGGGCAGCATGGTCGCCTGTTCAGGATCTGAACTTCCACCGACCGCAGGATTTCGCGTTGATTCGCTTCGAATGATACGAAGGGGCAAAAGCCATGGCAAAAATCATTACTTACTCGTTGTGTGCCGACAATGACACGTCCGACGGATATTACGAGGCTGTCTGCGATCTGGTTGATCAGTGGCTCCCCGGCGCCATCCAGTCGATGTCCGAAATAATTGCTGGCTTTCGCCAGTACCGTAGTGACCTTGGACACCCTGACCGCACTGACGCCGAATATGCCTTTGAATTGCTGGTGATTGGCGCCATGTTGCGCGAGCATGGCGGCGAGGCTGAGCGATGGCCGTTCTGGGCGACTTGGTCGCTGGATCTCGTCCAGAAACTGCCCCAACACTGGGCGAAGCTCGAACACGCTAGTAAACAAGCGCGTGGGTTCGTAGGTGGGCTGGCGCGCACTATCGCCGGTGGAACTCATCAGGCCGGGATGAATTTAGATCGGGTGGCGGCGTGGATGCGCGCCAACGGTCAGGCGTCGCGCGCCAACCGGATCGATGAGTGGCGCGACTATTTCGAACCTGCGGCATCGGCCACAAGCCAACGCGCATTGGTCATGGCGCTGGCGCTGGCGGATGACTTTGAGCGGGTCAGCAGTCGCGTCCTGCGCCCCTTTACTGAAGGGGTGGAACTTTTTCGCGCTGTCGCTGCGCGTAAGTACGCGAAACGCTACGACGCTGAACTGGTCATGCGCACTCCGCTGGAGTATCACCTCGGCATGGCGGGCACTGAAATCCTCAACCGCGTCAATCGCGAGCGCTTCATGGCGACTAAACGGCGCGTGGTCATCCTGCCGCCGTGCATGCGCACCCGCTCCGACGAGGAATGCAAGGCGATCCCGACCGACCTGGGCGCGAAGTGCCAGGGCTGCACGCCTGGTTGTCATGTCCACCAGGTCACGAAGTTGGGTGAGAAACGCGGCTTCGAGGTGTACATGATCCCGGGCGAAATGCACCACATCGGCGCCGCGTCCGCTGGCACGACCGGCGGGCTGGGATTGGTCGGTGTCTCTTGTGCGTTGACGAACTGGAGCGGCGGTTGGGATGCCGAGGGACTGGGTGTGCCTGCGCAGGGCGTGCTGCTCGATTACGTCGGCTGCAAGTATCACTGGGACGACACAGGGATTGAGACCAATGCCAACCTGCGGCAGATCGGTGCCATGGCATCGCAGCAGCAGCCTGTCGCGCCGGTAATGGAAGTTGCATAAAGGTGTTTGTTCCTGCTTTTGTTCATCCGGTAGTTGCACTGCCGGATGCGGGTCGATGCAGGGCTGAATTTGGTTGCTGGCCGCAATTCACAGTAGCATGCCAATCGTTTGCACGAGACCATCATAATTAATAGTATCGAATTGGCTCGTATCCACGACAATCTGTGGACCATCGAGCACAAGTGGATCAAAATATCCGCGTATAGAGTTTGCATCAAGCAGGTCTAAATCTTCATGGTCAGCATGACCAGGATGTCGTTCCCCGGATTCTGTGCGATGGCGTAGCCGGGCTATCAGCACACTTGGTGAGGTGCGACACTGGATTTGCAGGAGTTGATATTGGTACTGTTGCACCAATTTGCGTAACTGTGTGGCAGCCGATTCACCGTGAAAGTTGGTTTCCACGATACAAGGCTGCCGAGTTTGCATGAGGAGTCCAAGCGTATAGTAGAGCACTTCAAAACTCGCCCCGCCAAGTTGGCGTGACCAAGCGCGGTCACCGATACCAAGAGTATCGAAAAGCCGCTCTTTAATGGCATCACGATTGACTACGGGAAGGCTGAGAAGTGTGCCAAGTCGGAGACTTAACGTCGTTTTACCCGTTCCTGGCGGGCCAGTAACAATGACGAGAAGAGACTTCCGCAAAGTATCGCTCATTGCGATCTGCCTTGTTTGTACTAACAAGTATCGGTTGGTAGGAGTATAGCAGACAGGTCCATCTGCGATGAAATAAAACCTTGCAATGCCACATGTTGCCGGTGCGACTCGTGAATGATGGCGACACGCCGCAGCAGTGCAACTGCTGCGGAAACACACACGGGTGTATTCGTCCGGCTATATACTCTGCCCATGCCTAATTTCACTACTCGCCCGGTTATCATGGGTGCCCGAGGCGTTGTCGCATCGGGTCATTATCTGGCCAGCGTTGCTGGGTTTCGCATCATGGAGCAGGGCGGTAACGCCATTGATGCCGCCGCCGCAATGTGTTTTGCGCTCAACCTGCTCGAACCGCAGAACAACAGCACGGGCGGTGAAGCGCCGACCCTGGTCTATTCTGCCAAAGAGAAGAAGACGTATGCCGTCAGCGGCCAGGGCTGGTCGCCAGCGGCATTCACGATTGACTGGTGCCGCGCTCACGACGTGGATATGATCCCCGGCGACGGCTATCTACCGGCTTGTGTGCCGGCGGTCGTGGATACATGGGCGGTGGCGCTCGCGCATTTTGGCACGATGAGTTTCGCGCAGATTTTGCAGCCGACCATCGAACTGGCCGAATTTGGCTTCCCGGTTTATGAGAACCTGCACAACTACCTGGTTGCCAACCACGACAAGTTCTCCGAACGCTATCCCACCACCGCTGCGCTGTATTACCCCAATGGCCGCGCGCCTGAGACAGGCGCGCTGTGGCGCAACCCCGATTACGCCGCCCTGCTCAAGCAACTCGTCGCTGCCGAAGAAGGCGCCAAAGGTAAGGGGCGTACTGCCGGGCTGGAGGCTGCGCGCGACACGTTTTACAAGGGCGAAATCGCGCACCGCATCGTCGACTTCATCAACCAGAACCCCGTGATCGACGCAACTGGCGTTGCGCGCACCGGGCTGTTGTCGGTTCAGGATTTTGCCGACTGGTATGGCGGCATTGAGGAACCAGTCACTGTAAACTACCGCGGATTGGACGTGCACAAATGCCCGTCATGGACACAGGGGCCTGTCTTCCTGCAACAACTCACGCTGCTTGAGGGATTTGACCTGGCCGCGATGGGTCATAACAGCGCAGACTATCTGCACACCGTTCTTGAATGTGCCAAGCTGGCGTTCGCCGATCGTGAAGCCTATTACGGCGACCCGCTTCTGGATCGCGTGCCGATGGATGTGCTGCTCTCGAAGGAGTACGCCGCCGAACGGCGCAAACTGGTCGGGGCGACGGCTTCGCGTGAACTGCGCCCGGGCGATGCCGGAGGCGGCATCCCAGCCTATGCCACGATGGATGTTTTGGCCGACAACCGGCGCGCCTTGCAGTCGGCACATGCGGCGCGTACCTATGGCGCGCGCGGCAGTGGCGACGATCTTCCCGATGACCTGCGCGTGAAAAGCCACTTGGGCGATACCACCCACCTCGACGCGATCGACCGCGCTGGCAACATGGTAGCGTCAACCCCCAGCGGCGGATGGATCGGAACGTCGCCTGTCATCCCCGGCTGCGGCTTCCCCCTCGGCACGCGTGGGCAGATGTTCTACCTGAACGCGAAGCGCCCGAATGCGCTCCAACCGCACAAGCGCCCGCGCGCAACGCTGACGCCGTCGCTGGTGACGCGCGAGGGCGAACCGTGGATGGCCTTTGGCACCCCGGGCGGCGACTCGCAGGATCAGTGGACGCTGCAACTCTTCCTCAATGTGGTGGACTTCGGCATGAACATCATGGAGGCGCTCGACGCGCCCACAGTAGATTCAATCCATTTCCCATCCTCTTTCTACCCGCGCGAGGCCTTCCCGGCGCGGCTGGGCGCGGAGAACCGCATTGCGCCCGAGGTGATTGCTGAATTGCGCCGCCGCGGGCACGAGGTCGGGCTGGTGGACGGCTGGAGCAATGGCAAGTGTATGGGCATCCGCTACGTTAAGGAATTGGGTGTGATGATGGGTGGCGCGGCTGCCAAGGGCAATGTGGGTTATGCGATTGGCTGGTGAGGCTTGAGAGCGGGCGAGTACAATCAGTGCTGGAGACAACATGAACGAATATGTGCCGGATGGGTCAGATGGTGATGAACTGCCGGATGATGAACTCTCCTCGGAGCAGTATCGCGAAGCCGCAGAAGCCACGTTGCAGCGTCTGATGGCCTATCTCACGCCCTTCGGGAAGAATCTGCCGTTGCAGACGAGTGTGGCGGATCTGGATGACCCGCACCTGGTAGGAGGCGCACTCTACTCCGTCCCGGGGAGCGAAAAGGCCACCTACCAGATTCTCAAGGTCTTGCTGCTGGACGATTTCGGCGTGCACGTGCGCCTGTACGGCAATGGGTTTTCACACCGGCCCGCAACGGTCGCGCCGGATCTACTGGATACATCGCCCTTCTTCTCGCTCGCGCCCGAAGATGCCGGACAGGAATGGCCATTGAGTGTAGGGCATCTGCCGCTTTTGGCGCGCACCTTCCTGGGGATGCACGCGGTGTTTATCGCGCAGACGGACGTGGAAACCGAGGAGTTGGAGGATTACCGCGAATGGAAGGAGGCCGGCGGCGGCTATTTATAGGTAATCGGCTGAATTGACAATTGCACTATTCCCCGGCAGGTTGCACACTAAGAACATATTGACAACCAGGCCTGCCGGGTTGCGTGAGTTCATGCGCTCCGCGACATTCGGTAAAGGGGAATACATTGGAAGAACTACGACGATATACGGGTTGTTTGCTCGGGCTTGCGACAGGCGACGCTGTCGGCACGACGCTCGAATTCCGTCTGCCCGGCGGTTTCAAGCCAATCAGCGATATGCTCGGCGGCGGACCGTTTCAACTCAAACCCGGGCAGTGGACCGACGACACCTCGATGGCGTTGTGCCTGGCGGACAGCCTGATCGAACGGCGCGGTTACGACCCTGCGGATCAAATGGAGCGCTATGTGCGCTGGTGGCGCGATGGGTATCTGAGCAGCACCGGGACCTGTTTCGATATCGGCGGGACAACCAGTCAGGCGCTCGGACGCTATCTTGAAACAAGCGAACCCTACGCGGGTTCGACCGACCCGCATAGCGCGGGCAATGGGGCGCTGATGCGGCTGGCGCCAGTGCCGTTGTTCTTTGCGCAACATCCGCTCGATGCGCTGCGCCTGGCCGGCGATAGCTCGCGCACCACGCATGGGATTGACTTGTCGATTGACGCATGCCGGTATTATGCCGGACTGCTGGTGGGCGCTGTGACAGGCGCGTCGAAGGATGAGTTTCTGGCGCCACGGTATAGCCCCGTTGCGGGATACTACGAGCAGCACCCATTGGTTGCGGAAATCGACGAAGTCGCCGCTGGATCGTTTACGACGCGCCAGCCGCCCGAGATCAAGGGCAGCGGGTATGTGGTCAAGTCGCTCGAAGCCGCGTTGTGGGCATTCTATAACAGCGCTGACTTCCGCAGCGGTTGCCTGATGGCGGCCAACCTGGGCGACGACGCCGACACGACCGCGGCGATTTACGGCCAACTGGCCGGCGCGTACTATGGGCGCGACGGCATTCCGTCCGACTGGCTGGCCAAACTCGCATACAGCGACACCATTGAGTCTTTCGCGACCAGGCTATACGAACTCTCGCGCCATTAGCTCATCTGCTGCATCGATCCGTGATGTAGTGCGCGGGCGCCGTCTCGTGCACTACGTCTGCAACCGCGTCATGCACATACTCGCTCTTCACCCTTATCCCCCAACTGGCGAAGCGAAATACTCCCCGTGTAGCTGATGACGCCGTGAGATGTGGGGCACACAATGATCATGTAGGAAAACCTTACACAGGAGTGTGGCGTCATTAGTGTAAATACGAGAGTAAAGGCGCATGTGCAAAGCCTGGAGCAACAGGGTAAAAGAGTCGCTCATGGCGCAGCGGTGAGTCCATTGATGGAAACCCTCATGCGCGCAGGTTATGTAACACGCGGTCTGGTATATGGCATCATTGGAGTGCTGGCTTTGCAGGTGTTATTTGGGGGAGGTGGAACACTCACCGATCCGCAAGGCGCTATCGCGGTCATGGGAAAGACGCCGCTGGGCGGAGTCGTGTTGTACGCGGTACTTATTGGTTTGGTGGGTTATGGCCTGTGGGGGCTGATTCGAGCTGTTCTTGATCCGCTCCATAAAGGCGCCGATCCCAAAGGGATTACTGAGCGAGTAGGCTATCTGGTCAGCGGAATATCCTATACGTTACTCGCTGTGTCGACTTACGGCTTGATTACCGGAGGGGCGTCTGGCGCTCGGAGTGGTGCTCAGACCGCGCAAACCCAGCAGGGCGCTGCAACCATTCTGGCACAACCCTGGGGAGCATGGGTCGTTGGACTCGCCGCTGTAATCATTATCGGGGTAGGTTTGAGGCAGATATACCAGGGACTCCAGAGCAAATTTGATCAGCAATTTACACCCTATGTGTTGAACAGTAACCAGCGCAATTGGATTACCCGATTGGGGCAGTTTGGCACAGCGGCACGCGGACTGGTCTTCACACTGATCGGTGTGTTTTTGTTCCAGGCGGCTTACACCAATGATGCGAGTCGCGCTCAGGGTATTGATGGGGTTCTCACTACACTGTTACGCCAACCCGCCGGCCCCTGGTTGCTGGGCATAGTGGCGCTGGGTCTGATCGCCTTCGGACTGTATTCGGTCATGAGCGGCGTCTGGCTGCGGTTAAAGCGATAAACGCCGAAGGGGGAATATGAAGGGGGATATATTGAGCCAGACCAGTGATATCGCAATCACGAAGCCTTTTCATGGTAAAGGATTGGACAAGCGCGGCTTGCCCAGGATAGGTCTCCAGACACCGGGGCTTCTGGCGCGTTTGCCAATAATCGGCGCGTTGATGGTTTTGCTGGGCGTTATCGCGTTCGGCGTGATTGCTTACAGTCTGCAAACCAACGGCCCCCTCATACAGGTGGATGTCCCGGTAGCGAACTATACCCATGCGGTCGCGTTGCAGAGTTCGCCATTTATTCGGGATGCAATGATTTTTGGCTTTTACCTGGGCGAACACGGCATCCTGGCGATTGGCATCTTGTTGGTGTTGTACTTTGTTTATAAGCGATTCTGGCCTGAACTGTGTATGGTCGTGGTTGCCTGGGCCGGCGAAGGGACTATATGGCTTGTTCTCTCGGGTTACTACAATCGGTCGCGGCCCATCTTTGACACACCGGTATGGCATCAAATGACCGCGCCGGGTTTCCCAAGTGGACACAGTATCAGCGCCGTGATGTGTTTCGGTTTGCTCGCTTACCTGCTGATCCCGCGGATGCCCCAGCGCATTTGGAAAGTAGTGGTGATCACAGCTTCCGTGCTGGTCATTCTCTATATCGGTTTCAGTCGGATCTTCGTTGGCGACCATTACCTTATGGATGTTGTGGCTGGTTATGCGTTAGGCATTGCCTGGTCTGGTTTGGCTTATACGTTCGTAGAGCTGATTTTTAAGAAAAGGATTACAAAATATGTCAAAGAATGATAAAAGAAAGCGCACCTTATTGATTGCTAACCCGGGTTCCGGGAAGGCTTCAGACAGAACTGCGCTTATTGAGAAAGTGACCGGCTATTTGCAGGACCAGGGCGTTAAACTCGATGTCGCCATTGCAAAGCCAAAGGAGAAGGCAATACCAATCGCCCGAAAAGCGGTCAAAGCCGGCTACAAGGTGGTGATTGCCCTGGGTGGGGATGACACGGTCGAAGCGATCATCCGCGGCATGACGGGTTCCAAGACAAAACTGGGTATTATTCCTGCCGGCACGGCGAACAATCTCGCGATAAGCATGGGCATACCGGCGGACCCCAAAGAGGCCTGCGCTTTAATCGCTTCCGGAAAGAGTCGCAAGCTGGATATGGGAATGATACAGGTGAAGAAAGGGAAGAAATTCCCATTCTTCGAGATGGCTTCCGTCGGGATTCTGTCAGCCCTCTATCCTGATGCGGAAGACATCCGGAAGGGAAAGCTGTCGAAGATCGGACATGCCGTTAAGACCTTCCTGACTCATGAAACCAAGCCAAAAGTATCGATGCAGATGGATGGTGATAGCAATATCGCGGTGGAGACGATGCTGGTGACCATCTCAAACGTGCCACTGATTGGAATGAACTTCCTTGTAGCTCCAGCCGCCCGAATGGATGATGGGCTTATGGATATTTCCGTTTACCCGGACTTCAGCAAGACAGAACTGACCGCCTATTTTGGTAAAGTGATAAACCGGGGCGAAACCAAAGATGGGTCTATACAACGCTACCGCACAAGCAAGTTGAAGATAAAGTCATCCCCAAAGCTCGTTGTCATGGCAGATGGGACCATGCTGGGCAAAGGCACAGTACGGATCAAGGTGCTCCCTGGCGCGCTCCGGGTGATCGCGCCGAAGCCTGGCGCCGGGGTCGAAAAACCACAGACAGAGGTGATCAAGGACCTGCCCGCCCCCGTTTCCCCGGTGGTGGTTGACCTTGATCTTAATCTTAATAGAAATGGGACAGAACCAGTTACAGCGCTGGGAACTACCCAATAATTATGGCTGACAGCGTCGAGACAGGAAAGATAAAAACGACAGATGCCGTTGCCGCCGTTGCCGCCGTTGCGGCGGTCACGAAACCGGTGAACACCTGGCGGAGAATGATCGCCGGAGCCGGCGCAATTGTCGGGAAACCGTGGCGTCGTTATCGCGCAACTGTTTTCCTGGGGTATATGGTTGTCGCAGTGGTCGTCTTTCTGATCCTGGCGGTGCTCGCGAAAACGGTCGCCTATTTCACCTTAGACGTAACGATCACGCAAGCATTGCAGAAATTCAACCCGGGTTGGTTCGACGCGTTGATGGTCGTGTTGACCTGGATCGGGTTTGGCCCACAGGCATATGTGATCACTGTGCTCATACTTCTGGGTCTCTTTGCCAGCGGCTTGAAATGGGAGACAGTCGTAGCCTTGATCAGCGTCGTCGGCAGCACGAACCTGGGTCTCGGCATCAAAGTTCTGATCGATCGTCCGCGACCCAGCGCCGACCTGGTCAACGTCATCAGTCAGTTGAGTGATTTCTCGTTTCCGAGCGGGCATGTATTGTTCTTTACGGTGTTCTTCGGCTTTCTGATTTTTCTGGCCTACACGCTGTTCAAACATTCCTGGTGGCGAACGCTGATACTGGTTATTCTGGGTGTGATGGTGACGCTGATCGGGGTGTCGCGCGTTTATCTGGGACAGCACTGGGCCAGCGATGTGCTGGCCGCGTATCTGCTTGGAAGCATCTGGCTCACTCTAACCATTGTGGTTTACCGCTGGGGCAAGCCGCGCTTTTTTGTGAACCAGCCGGTCGCGAAGGAAACGCCCGGCACGCCATGAGCCCCCATTCGTAGAAGGAAATGGCGACATTTATCACCAGCGTGCTGCATAAAAGTGTGCATAACGCCGGTGATCTGACTTTTAGAAGGTTACTATGAATATTCTTATTATCGGTGTCCTGTTCGCGATCGTGTTTGGTCTTGTGGCATGCTTTTCAGGCTACCGCATTTTCAGGTTTCTCTTTGCCATTCTGGGCTTCGTTGTTGGCGCAGTACTCGGCGTGGCCCTGGCAAGCAGCCTGGTGCTGGTTCCTGGCCAGGAAACGGTTATCCGAATCGTGCTGGGACTGATGGGAGGCCTCATTGGCGCTGCACTGGCATGGTTTCTCTATATCGTCGGCGTATTTCTGTCGGGTGCGTCTATCGGTGCAACGATAGGCGCAGGCATCGCATTGGCTGTGCGAGCTGAGAACCCAGTGCAATATATCCTTATCATCGTCCTGGCGATCGCAGTGGGCATTGTAGCGGTTGCACTGCAGAAGCCAGTGATAGTCCTGGCAACTGCTTTTGGAGGAGCACAGATTATTGTGACAGCTCTATCGCGCATGGTCGATAGCAGCGGCACGGGTGTTCTCTTTAACCCATTAGCACTTTTGGAGCAGACGGCACAGCAAGGCTTGCCAACGGTGTATATGCTCATGCTGGCGGGTTGGCTGGTGCTCGGCGTCGTGGGCGTCCTGGTGCAATACCGAGTCACGGGCAGGGCGACAAGAACGGTCGTAGTGCCAGCGACAGCGGTCACGCCGGTTGTTTCGGTTCCGTGAAGTCCGCAATTGGTGTCGCGCGCTTTGCTCGATGGCAGGCCAGTTGTAAGACAACTGGCCTGCGTTGATTACCAGAATGAATTGCGAAAGCCAATGTGGTTACACATGGCTGCAACGAGGAAAAATGAACGTCCCAGACAAACGTGATCTTTCGGTCTCTATGCTACGCGCGAATATTCTCGGGTTAGCACTCATAATTCCTGTGTTCCTGATTCTCACCAATATCTACTTCAGGCTGTATGGTTCGGCACAAATTGAGATTAATGGGAGCGCCCTGATTTTCTTCGTCGTGTTGATTGTAAGCGTCGTTGTGCATGAACTGATCCACGGTCTCACCGCGATGTTTTTTACCAAACAGCCATTCTCAACCGTCAAATTCGGGTTTAACCTGAAAACCCTGACGCCCTATGCTCATATGAAAACGACGCTGGAAGTAACCCGATACAGGATCGTCGTGTTCCTGCCAGGGCTTATTCTGGGTATCATTCCCTATATTCTGGGCCTTGCGCTCGGCAACATCGCGCTAGCCTTGTTTGGCGTCATTCACATCATTGCAGCAGGCGGGGACTGGCTGATCCTGTGGCTTATTCGTAAAGTGAAACCTGGAATAATGGTAGAAGACCACCCAACCAGAGCAGGGTGTTACGTTCTTGCGAACCCAGTTCCCTGAATATTTTAGCGGTTGAAAGCACGCCGTTTAAGCTGGTCTATCTCCTCTGCGCGGTTCCGAGGGGCGGCGTCGGTGATAAGCGAGCCGAGTAAGTTGCTGGAAATTGCGGTTATCGCCTCAACGGCAGCAAGGAATGCGGCTTCGTTGGCTTTCGACGGTTTGTTGTAGCCGCTGATCTTGCGCACAAATTGCAACGAGGCCGCGCGAATATCCTCTTCCGTCACAGGCGGTTCGAAGTTGTAGAGCGGTTTGATGTTTCTACACATAGTCATCGCATTATCTGCCCATCGTTGCTCATATGGTTGCCGGACTATAGACGATAAGTCGCTTCGGTAAGACAATGATTCAGGCAGCCATCGCACGAGCGTGATGGAGGATGTGCTGGTCGCTGGTTTGGTTTGACTGGATTGACTACCTCGACACCATAGGCACATACACGTATCTTTGCACATACTCATCATAACCAATATCAAAGCCATTACCATAAGGACGCTGATCGCCATCGATGTCTGTCGTGATGCCAAGATTCACGCCTTTATCTATCGCCGCACTGCCAACGCTCAAATGATAGTTATCTTGTGCAGCGTTTACGAATTTGGGGTCGGCGCTGACGTTATGAGTTCCACCTGAAGCAGTTCCGATAATATCCGAGAGGTTGCTGTAGAAAAGGTTATAGTCCTGGGCGATAGTGCCCCCGCCGATTTGCAACCCTATGAAGTGATTGGCGATGATGACGTCAGCCATGTAGACGGTGCCAGTCAGTACTTTGACCGCAGTGCCATTTGCCAGAATTGGACTGCCAACCGTGACGTGAGTGAGTTGAACGAGTCCCGTGGAGTTGAGTGATACGGCCGGTCCCGAAAGTGCGGCGGTATCCCGCGCGAACAGGCTGTTGATGATTACCGCGTTCCCGCTCGCATGCACGAGACCGCCACCACCGCGTGCAGCCAAATTGCCAGTCAGTAATGTGGCCGACAGGTTCAAGTCGTTATCGGCGTAGATTCCGCCTCCGTCGTTTGCGGTATTACCAGTAAATCGCGACCCTGTTACTATCACGCCATTTTTAGCATACAACCCACCTCCGGCGGTAGTCGAATGATTGTTCTGGAACAGTGTGTTACGCAACGTTGCACTATAGAGTGATGCTCCTCCCCCACCGCTACCGCCATAGTTGTTGACGAACTGTGTATTGTTAAAATATACGTGTCCAATGGCGCCTTGATTCACCCCTCCAGCGTAACGACCGCTATTGGTCAGGAACTGCGAATCCACGATATTCCCGGAGCCCGCAAGGGATAGGCCGCCAACTCCATTCCACGCTGACGTCACACTATTGTTCTGAATCAAGACGCCCTTTAAATCAGCGTTAACAGCCTGCACTCCACCGCTACCACTATAACTGGTGTTGCTCAGGAATTGCGAGTTCTCTATAGTGAGTTCCTCGAAATCTGAGTGAACACCACCACCGCCACCGGAAGCCGTATTCAAGATGAATGAACTATTCCGTATGGTCAGCGGTCCAGAAGTGTACACACCGCCGCCTCCATCTGCTCTACTATCACGGATGACACAACTATCAATCAGTAGATTCCCAGAGGCGCCGTTGTAAATGGCGCCGCCTTGTCCATTTGAGACATACGCATCCCCGGCGGCAATGGTTACACCTGATATGACCACTGTGCCGCTGACGTTAATGTTGAACACACCGCCATGAACGACTTGAGTGGGTGTTCCGCGGATGGTTAATACGGCCGCACCAGGGCCGTCAATCGTCAGTGGTTTAGTGATCATATACTGCGAGCTGGTGATTACGCCGCTGACAGCGAAGGTAATGCGATCGCCGGGTTGGGCGGCGCCGATTGCAGCGCGCAACGAGCCAGTGCCGCTGTCCTTAGTTGTGGTTACGGTGAGTGTCGTCGAGAGGCTTGTAGATTGCGCTCCACGCGCGCCGATCATACCGATGAAGACGCCGAGAGCTAATACCACTGCAACTACGAATGCGATCGGTGACGGCAGGAAACGAACTGAACTTCGTGACATGATTGCCTCTCTACATCGTGCAATGCTTCATTTCTATAGGGTTGAGATATCTACAGTGTATTACTAAAACGTCTATGTCGGAAAACATGACTAATTGAGACAAACCGCGTGGGTCGCCAATGCGTAAGTGCACATGGATCGAATCACCGCGCCCAATATCAGCGTGCTGATCATCGTCGCGGGGATGGAAGGCGCATTGCCCAGCGTCGTGGGCGGGTTGGTGCGCGTGCCGGTGATCGACGTGCCGACGAGTGTGGGCTACGCCGCCAGCGGCATTAACCTCATGAGAGATGTATCTCAGATGTCAGACTTCTCCGGGAAGTCTGACATCTTCCGAAAGTGCATTACTGTCCCTTTGCCACCTGCAGGCGGCACCACGCGTACAGCGCGTCGTAAACCTCAAACTGGCAGGACAGGTTTTCCTCGTCGTTCGGATATCGCAGGCTGAAGCCGGATGCGATGGCTTCAAGTCCGCGCGCGATTGGATCGGTGTCGATGTCGGACGAGACGTCTGCGGCGTGGACGATCTTGCCGAGGCGCACCAGTCCGGGTTCGTTCAGGCCGTACTTGAGCATGATCGACTCAAACGAGCAGCGGTTCTCGTGATGTCCCAGCTCGACGCCGGGCGCATCAAACGGGATCGCCCCGGTCTCCTTTGCAACCCCGTCAATCTCGCTTCTTGGGACGAACAGAAACTCGGCCTCGTTGTCGACGAAGCGCGAGATCAGCCACGGGCATGCAACGCGATCCACGTGGACATGCGAACGGGTAAGCCATTTCATTGTCAGACTCCTTATATGCGAACACTGAATTTAGACTATAAAACGACCGGTGCTTACCGGTCGCAACTCACGTTTCAAGCGTCGCCCCGCGCCAGTCCCAGCCAGCGGTCTCCAGTTCAAGCAGGGCGGCAAAACGACCGCCACGGCGCATGAGGTCGTTCGGCGTGCCCATTTCGAGAATCCGCCCTGCGTCCAGAACGATCACCCGGTCGGCCTCGCGCGCGGTGGACAGGCGATGAGCCACTGTCAGGATGGCGCGCTCGTGACGGGCCGTCTCCTGGCTCAGCGCCGCGCGGAAATCGGCTTCGCTGGCACTGTCGATGGCCGAGGTGGCCTCGTCGAACAGCAGCACCGCCGGATTGTGCACCAGAGCGCGGGCGAGCGACAGCAACTGGCGCTGACCCGAAGAGAGGGTAACACCCGCGCCCGATCCATTATTGATGAGTGTGTCATATCCCTGCGGCAGAGACTGGATGAAAGTATCCGCCCCGGCCACATGAGCCGCGTGTTGAACCACTTCCGATGGGATGGACGAATCGGCCAGCGTCAGGTTCTCCAACACGGTGCCGCTGAAGAGCTGCACGTGCTGCGGCACAACGCCGATCAGTTTACGACGGTCTTGTTCAGGAACTGCGCGCGGGTCGAGTCCCGCCACACTCAGGCGGCCTGACCAGGGGGCATATAGCCCGCCGAGCAGGTGCAGAATGCTGCTCTTGCCGGCGCCGGTACGGCCCACAATCGCGACGTGCTCGCCGGGATGCGCGAAGAAGGAGACGCTGTGCAGCACCGCCTGGTCAGGCGTGTAGCCAAAAGTGACAGCATCAAATTCGATGCCCATATTTTGTGCCGGGGTGAGGGGGTGCTTGATCGAAACTGGTTGTTGCTCTTCCGGCAGTGTCAATACCTGGAAGATGCGTTCTGCCCCGGAGAGAGCGCTCTGTACGGTTTGCCACTCATCGCCTAAAGCGGTGATGGGGTCGAAGAAGCGCTGGAACAGCAGAACGAACGCCGTCAGCGTGCCGAGTGTGATGCCAAAGGACGTGAATGTTGCCTGCGCACCGCTCCACAGCAATAGAGCGATGATGGTCGTGGAGAGAATAGCCATCACCGGTGGGTACAGTGTCGAGAACACCGTCGACCGGTTGTAGGCCAACAGCACGCTGCGGATGGTGCGACGGAAGCGCGCCACAAAGGCCCACTCGCGCCCGAACGCTCGGATGACTTCGACGCCGCCCAGTATCTCCTGCAGGTCGGTGTTCATCTGCCCCACGGCGATGCGATTCTTGCGCTCGGCGTCGCGGATGTTGCGCCTGAACCAGTTGGTGATCCACAGCAACAGCGGCACGATCAGTGCCGAGATGGCTGCCAGCAGTGGACTCAGCGTGACCATGGCGATGGAAACCGTCACCAGACGCACCAGGTCGGATACCAAGCCGGCCACGCCGGAGGAGAAAAGGGTGTCTACCGTATCGACGTCGGCGGTGCAGCGGCTGATGATGTCGCCAAGAGGCGTGCGGTCGTAGTAGCTGAAGGGCAGGCGTTGCAGGTGGCTAAAGAGCCGCACGCGCAGATCACGCAATGCGCTTTGCGAGGCGTACGCAGTCATGTAGTTGGTCAGGAAGCCGAGTCCTTGTACACACGCTACGGCGGCCAGGTAGAGAACTGCCAGCAGACCCACCCCGTCAGACAGTCGAGGCGTCAGGTGCTCATCCACCAGGCGTTTGATCAGCAGTGGGGGCGCCAGTTCCAGCGAGGCCCCGACCAGAATTAACACCGCGATCAGCAGGATGACCTGGCGGCGGGGTTTCAGGATCGACAGAATCTGTTCGCCCGTGGAGCCAGACTGAGGTGTAGATGCGCCGGTCGTCATTTTGCGCCTCCCGAAACAGACGGGATTACCGGCTCATCACCGCCAGCAATGCGTCTTTGCGCCCTGTAGATGCGCGCATATAATCCGCCGGCAGCCATGAGTTGCGCGTGCGTGCCGGCGGCGCTGATCCTGCCCTCCTCGATCACAACAACCAGGTCAGCCAGCGGAAAAACAGCCAGACGGTGTGAACACAGGATGATCGTAGCGCGTTGATCGGGCGGCGCTTGCGGCCCGTAAGCCTCACGCAAGCCGGCAATGATAGATGATTCGGTGTCCAGATCCACCGCGGAGAAGGGGTCGTCGAGGAGCAGTAGCCCGGGGCGACCGGCGCGCGAAGCCGCCAGGCTGCGTGCCAGCGCGATGCGCTGGCGCTGCCCGCCCGATACTCGCGCGCCCGACTCGCCGATCTGCGTTTCAATGCCGGCGGGAAAGGTTTTAAGGTCGGGTTCCATGGCGGCGGTATGAATAGCCGCGCGGCGCAGGGCGTCGTTCTCCGCTTGCGAATAACCGAACGCGATGTTGTCCATAATCGAGCCCGAAAACAGATAAGGGTCCTGGGGCAGGTAGCCGACGCGGGCGGCGCGCGTTTCAGCCGGTATGTCGTTCAGGAGTTGCCCGTCAAACCGGATATCGCCGTTCTGAAGCGGGTAAATACCAAGTAAGGAGCGCAGCAGGGCGCTCTTGCCGCAACCCACCGGGCCAGTGACAGCCACCAGATGACCGGCTGGGACATTCAATGTGACGCCCTGCAGCGCGGGTCGGGACGCGCCGGGATAGCTGAAGGTCGCGTCGCGAAGCGAAACCGTGATGGGGCCGGCGGACACCTTGGGTAGCGGCGGCGGCGGCTCATTCATTCCGGCAACCATCTTTGGTATGAACGATGCCATAGGCGGTTCGCCCGTGACAGAGAGGGGTTTGGCCAGCAATGGCTTCAAGCGCGCGTAAGCCGCCCCACCGCCCTGGATTGAGTTGAACATCTGTGGGATGCGGTAACCGCGCCCTGTGAAGCTGAGGAACAATTGCAGGTAGGCCACGAACGCGCCCACAGTCATGACGCCGTCGATGACCCTCTGCCCGGCGAACGCGACGAGTAACACCACTCCCGCCACCATCATCGTGCCGTACACGGGCTTCAACCCTTCGCGCAGGCGCACAATCGAGAGGTTGGCGGTTGCCAATGCTTGTGAAAAAGCGCTCACGCGTTGGATCGCCTCTCCGGTGCGGCCGAACAGTCGCAGGACGCGAAGGCCGGACAGCCGTTCCTGCAGAGCGATGGTTAGCGCGGCATTGGCTTCACGAGCGGTAGTGGTGCGCCCGCGCACCCAGCGACCGGTCGCCTGTGCCAACAGCATGGCCAACGGTGTTGTGATCAGCACCAGCAAAGTCAACCCGGGATCGTAGACGAACATCGCCGCGACAAAAGAGATGGAGTACAGGACGGTGTCCCATGACTCGATGGTGAACTCGCGCACACCGACACCGAGCACCTCCACATCGGCGACAATGCGCGCCATCAGGTCGCCAATGGAAGTGCTGTGCAGCCGTTCCATTGGCCAGGCCAACACGCCACGCAATGCGTCGGCGCGCAGGTTAGCCCGTATGCGACCATTTGCCGTCATCAGCCACCAGCGCTTGCCGATGCGCGGCAACTGTGTCGCGAGCGTGCCACAGACCAGAAGCAGCGCTGCACTGGTGACATCCGCTAGCACGGCGCGACCCTGGCCGAATGCCAACACTGTGTCGATCGCGCGCCCAAGTAGCACAGCAGGAAGCACGACGGCTGTGTTCATCACAATACCGCATAACGATCCGAGGATGAGTTGTCCCGCCGTCTGGCGGAAGTAGGGTCGCAATTCTAAAAGGTATTGCTTCATAGGTTCAACGCGTCGCTAGCGGGACTTCTTCTTCCCTTTCGGTGGAGTCTGCAGCGACGGATACGGGCGCTTCAGCAGACTGGCATACAGCCCCTCGAACAGGGCGATGCCGCATGTTTCGAGTTCGGCGTCAGTCAGGTTGCCAGCTAACCAGCCGGTAAGGACAGCATCCACACCGGCGGTCTCCGGCAGTGCATACAGGCCGTCACGCAGGTCGATCTCATGAACCAGCTCTGCCAGGGAGCGCAATCCGGGGGCGTCCAGGCCGAACGCCAGTCGCATTGTCTCGAACGTGCACAAATTGCCAGAATGACCAAAGTGAGTGCTTTCCATGTCGAAAGTGATCTCATCCGGTTCAGGCTGCACGGCATAGCGGATCACGGCAAATGGATCGATGAAGCGACGAATCAACCAGGCGCATGCAAGTCGATCTACGTGGGGACGCGGCCGGGTGACCCACTTCTTGCCTTTGTAGTCAGCAAGGATTGCCTGCGGGACGACAGACGGTGTTGTGATGGGTGAGAGCGCCTGCTTGATGCGCGCCAGATGCGCTGCGACCGGCAATCCTGCCGGGCATCCAAAGTAATCGACCTCCGCGATATCTGTATACCGCTTCTGTAACGACTGCAACTCCTTGCTTTGAATCTGTGCCTGATCGCTGGCTTTCAGCTTTTGTTCCAGCACAGCCATGTCTTGATCCAGATCACCGTATTCGGCGGCGCGTTCAGCCTGAAACAGTTCAACTAATTGCCCATCGGTAAGGCCGGCGAAGTGCTGGATGTGCATGACCACGGCTTGGCCGCCAGCTTGATGGATCTCCTGTGCCAGCCAACCAAAGGCTTCGAGACAGTCGGGACGCTCCGGCAACACCTGTGGCCCGCCTGCGATGGATACGGCGCCTAGCCGTCTCAGCCGCCGCCACAGGCTGACGCGCGGGCCGGATGCTTTAGATGACAATGAGTAAGAAAGCGCTAACCAATCCATATCATGACTTTCTGATAGCATTGTAACACTTGTTTCACTTGATGAAACAAGTGTTACTGGTAGCAGCCGCCCACATTGAGGCATGGCCTGGTAGAGGTGATGCGTTGTTGAAACTACTGCCGCTGAACTGCGTATAATCCGCAACGGCAGGATTGTATAAGATGCATAATGGATGAATCGGCATTAAAAGAGTTGCTGGCAGGCGTAAAGGACGACAGCGTTTCTATCGCCGAAGCATTGCGACGGCTGCGCGACCTCCCTTTTACCGACCTCGAGTTTGCCAAGCTGGACAACCACCGCGCTTTGCGCAACGGGTTTCCTGAAGTGGTGCTGTGCGAGGGCAAGCAGATTGCCCACCTCATCGCGATCATGCAGCAACTCTGCATAACGAGTGTGCACGGCGGCCCGGTGCTGGCGACGCGCGCGAGCGCCGATGTGGCGCGCCTGGTGCAAACGGCGATTCCTGGCGTGCGCTATAACGACCTGGCGCGCGCGCTAACCTACGAGCCCAGCCCATTGCCAAAACGCCCCGGTCGCATTCTTGTGATCAGTGCGGGGACGGCCGATCTGCCGGTTGCAGAGGAAGCTGCGGTGACTGCCGACATTATGGGCAACACCGTCGAACGCATCTACGACGTTGGCGTGGCCGGTCTGCACAGATTGTTGTCGCACATGGATCGAATCACCGCGCCCGATGTCAGTGTGCTGATCATCGTCGCGGGGATGGAAGGCGCATTGCCCAGCGTTGTAGGCGGGCTAGTGCGCGTGCCGGTGATCGCCGTGCCGACGAGCGTCGGTTACGGCGCCAGCTTTGGCGGCCTGGCGGCGCTGCTCGGGATGCTGAACAGTTGCGCCGCGGGCGTGACAGTGGTGAATATCGACAACGGCTTTGGCGCTGGTTTTGCCGCCAGCAGAATTAACCTGATGAGAGATGTATCTCAGATGTCAGACTTCTCCGAGAAGTCTGACATCTAAGGACAGCTAAGTGTGGAGCGTGTGATGTCTGAATTGAACGAAGCGGTGCAACTGAAGTATGACCGGTTGCGCCAGATACTGACCGATATGGGTGATGTGATCATCGGCATGTCGGGCGGCGTGGACAGTGTGCTGCTGGCGCGCGTGGCGCGCGAGGTGCTGGGCGACCGGGCGCTGGCGGTCACCGCTGATTCGCCCAGCCTGCCACGGCGCGAATTGCGCGAGGCTGTGCGGCTGGCTCAACTGGCCGGCATCCGCCATCAGGTCATCAAGACTTACGAGGTGAATGACCCGCGCTACGCGGCCAACCCGAATAACCGCTGTTACTACTGCAAGACCGAGTTGTTTACCAACTTGGACGGGCTGGCTGGCGAGCTGGGCTTTCACTGGGTGGCCTACGGCGAGAACCAGGACGATATGGGCGACCACCGACCCGGCGCGCAGGCGGCAAAGGAGCACCATGCGCGCGCCCCGCTCAAGGAAGCGCAACTGACCAAGCCCGATATCCGCGCGTTGGCGCAGTTCTTCGATCTGCCGGTTTGGGACAAACCCGCTTTTGCCTGCCTCGGGTCGCGTTTCCCGTATGGGACTGAGATCACGCCGGAAAAACTGGCGCAGGTCGAGGCAGCCGAGGATGTGCTGTGGGATCACGGGTTCCGCCAGTTCCGCGTGCGTCATCACGGTGATGTGGCGCGCATCGAGATCGAGAAGGGCGATATGCTGCGAATGCTGGAGGCGGCGGACGAGATCACCGCGTCAATCAAAGATCAGGCGCGCTTCACCTACGTGGCGTTGGACCTGGGTGGATACAAGCGCGGCAGCATGAACCTCGCGCCCCAGGCTGGCGTCATCATCCCAATCGAGATCATCTCGTTGCACACCGTATGAAGTGCCTGTACCTGGATTGCTTCGCCGGCATCAGCGGTGATATGACAGTTGGCGCACTGCTCGATCTGGGGATCGAACTCGCCGCGCTTGAACACGAACTCGCCAAGTTGCACCTGACTGGCTACCGGCTGGACGTGACGCGCGTGGACAAACGTGGGTTGCAGGCCACGCAGTTCAAGGTTCTATTGACCGATGACGCGCGCGAGCGCCTTGCTGACAGCGATGTGGTCGAAGCTCCGCCGGGCGCTGACGCTGACGCGCATGATCACGACCATGCACATGCACAAGTTCATGAGCCGAGCCATGAGCACCGCGCGTTGAGCGATATCCTGGCGATCATCCATGCGAGCGAGCTGTCCGCGCGGGTGAAGGAGCGCGCGAGCGCGATCTTCACGCGGCTTGGGCAGGCTGAGGCGACCGTTCACGGCGTCGATATCGAGCACATTCACTTCCACGAGGTCGGCGGCGTTGATGCGATCATCGACATCACCGGCGCGGTGATTGCGCTGGACCTTCTTGGCGTTGAGCAGGTGCTGGCGTCGCCGTTGCACCTGGGCAGCGGTTTCGTGCGCATGTCACACGGCACATATCCGATTCCCGCGCCGGCGACTGCATTATTGGTGCGCGGCGTGCCGGTGTACGCGACCGAAGCGAAAGGCGAGCTGGTCACGCCGACCGGCGCAGCCATCGTCACGACGCTGGCGCAGTCGTTTGGGCCGCTGCCAATGCTGGCGATCGAGCGGATTGGGTACGGTGCGGGCACGCGCGACCGCGACTTTCCCAATGTGGTGCGCGCCTTTCTGGGTGATTGGGTCGCCAGTGTAAGCGCGACAACCGTGGCAACCGCGAGAGCCGCCGATCCGCTTCGCGCACCGCGCACGCCTCACCCAGAGCAGCACGCAGTGCCTGTCAACCCGGAGGGGTATCAGGAACAGACGGCGGTAGTGATCGAAGCCAATATCGACGATATGAACCCGCAGCATTTCGAAGTCTTGCTGGAGGCGTTGTTACAGGCTGGCGCGCTGGATGCCATCCTGCTGCCGGCACAGATGAAGAAGCAGCGACCCGGCACGTTGTTACAGGTGGTGGCGCATGCCGAAGGCGTGAACGACCTGATCGAGATCATCTTCCGCGAATCCACAACAATCGGCCTGCGCACCTATGCCGTCAACCGCTATATGCTGCCGCGCGACACGCGGCAGGTCGTCACACCTTATGGCGTCGTGCGGGTCAAGGTGGCGCGGCGCGGCAATCGTGTGATGAACGTCGCGCCGGAATATGAGGACTGCCGAGCGCTGGCGCAACAACACGGCGTCGCGCTCAAGCTGGTGTATGCCGCTGCGCTTGGCGCGGCAATAGCACTCGGTTCTGTGTCCGGCGATCAAGCCTGAGTGAACACGCCGCAGTGGTTGTAGGTGTAGGGCAGGAAACGGCACTGCCACGCGACCAGGAATCGGTCGACCGGCACTTGCGGCGCCCAACTGCAGTTGCCCAAGTAAACCATCCCGCCGTCGATGCGGTACGCAATCGGCCAGTGCGCGGTGAACATCGGCCCGCCGATGTCGCCCAGATGGATCAGCACAGGCACGGGGATACCGGCAGCCATGTATTGTTGCAGGCTGTCCCAGATATTCTGCCAGCCCTGAAACAGAAAGCCCGAATAGGCGGCGTCAGCGCGCAACCCCCACTTGCGCAGGCCATCGCGGACGCGAAATACGGTGGTGCCAAGGCCGAAGGGATTATCCGCGTCGAGGCCGTCATTCTTGAGCGCATCGATAATGTCGCCGTCAACCCAGTGGGACTTGTTGTCCTGCCCGTCAATATTGGTGCGCGCCAGTTGATACGGGTCGAGGTTGTGAAAGTCGAGCAGTGTGCCCATCGCCGCCTGGCCACAGGTGTTCCAATCCACTTTTGGGCGGTAGTTGATGTAAGCATGGATGTACGACAATTGTGCAAGAGTGGGTGCGGCCGCCAGCAAAGTCTGTGCCGCGGGCGCTGCTGGCGGCACGGCATGTTGATTGGCCGAGGACTCCTGCGGGGCCGTTTGAACCCAATCTTTGTACGTCGCACTGGTGTGACTGACCTTCTTGTTTCTGGCGTTGCGCGCCGCCGTATTCGCCACATCTGATGTCACCGGATTACCCATTTCTCCCTCCTATACACACATAACACACATATCTATAAACAGTAACTGTATTATCCGACACATTCCGTGGTGTTCCGGGCGCAGTTGCACTGCGCCTTGGTTTCACACATCCAATAATGGCGTATCTACCGTTATTGTCTTGATCGGTGCGGACATGCTGTCATGTTCTAACGATTTCATTAAAAATTCATCTGCCTGTGCTAAACCTAGACATCTGTTGTTCTGTAGGGATACGCTGCGGGTCTGCGAAATAGTCGCTGTTTATGGCAAGAGATCAGGATTTTCAAGTACTGTATGAGACGGACGAGAGCGGTCGTGAAGAGCCGGATGTACAGCCGCACTTGTGGAGGCGCAGGTTAACGCGTCTGCGCAAGCGTTCTGGCGGTGTAGTGCTGTTTGCGTCTGGCGTGATCGCTGCGCTTGCGGCGATTTTTTTGTATACCCTGCTTGCGCCGGCGCCACACCAGCTAACGTCCCGCGAAGTCAGCCAAGTCGTCGCGCAGGCGATGGCTTCGGCCACACCGCCTCCCGCGTACTCCGAGCAGGTGTACGAGGTCATCAGGCCATCTCTGGTGCTGATTCAGGTCAAATCGCCCGACGCCAACGGGAAATCAGAAGACGGCGTCGGCAGCGGGGTGGTAATCAACGCGAATGGCGACATCCTCACCAGCCTGCACGTTGTGACGCAGGCGACAGAGATCAAGCTTACTTTTGCAGATGGGACGGAGTCCGGCGCGATCGTAACAACAATGCAGCCCCAGAATGACATTGCAGTCGTGCGCGCAACGACCCCACCGGCGCAACTCTTTCCGGCTACACTGGGCAACCCGCAGGCCGTGCGTGTGGGTGATGAAGCTTTCGCGGTGGGAAATCCACTGGGTTTGTATAGCTCGATGAGCGCAGGCGTGATATCGGGCCTGAACCGTTCGTTTAAGTCGCCAAACAGCGACATTCGCTTGACGGGGTTATTTCAGATCGATGCGGCAGTGAATCCCGGCAACTCAGGCGGGCCGCTGTTGAACCGTTATGGGCAGGTTATCGGGATCGTCGCCGCGCTGGTGAATCCCACCGGACAGGATGTGTTTATCGGGATCGGGTTTGCGGTGCCGATTAATGCCGCCGGCGGCGCAGTCGGTGCGCCACTAGATTAAGGAGACTATTGATGGATGATCAGTATATGAATCCGGAGAACCGGAAACCGATGGAACGCGTTTTGTACGAGGTCAAGAAGATCATCGTAGGGCAGGATCATCTGCTCGAGGGCATGATTGTCGCGCTGCTGGCGCGCGGTCACATCCTCGTCGAAGGCGTTCCTGGACTGGCTAAGACGATGGCGATCAAGACCCTGGCTGAGGCCATCGGCGGCGAGTTCAAGCGGATCCAGTTCACCCCGGACCTCGTGCCAGCCGACCTGATCGGCACACGCATCTACAACCAGAAAACCGGTGAATTCAACACCTCGCTCGGCCCGGTGTTCACCAACCTGTTGCTGGCGGATGAAATCAACCGCGCTCCCGCCAAAGTGCAAAGCGCGCTGCTCGAAGTGATGCAGGAGCGCCAGGTCACCATTGGGCGCGAGACTTACCAGGTGCCTAATCCGTTCCTGGTGCTGGCTACCCAGAACCCGATCGAAACCGAAGGCACCTATCCGTTGCCGGAAGCGCAGGTGGATCGTTTCATGCTCAAGGTGCTGGTTGGCTATCCAAGCCCCACTGAGGAGTTCGTCATCGTCGAACGAATGACTGCGGCGCTTCAGGCGGTGCAGAAGGTGTTGACCACAGAACAGTTGCTTGCCTTGCAGAAGGAGGCCGACAAGGTGTACGTGGACCCTGCCATCATCAGCTATGCGGTGCAGATGGTCACGGCGACTCGCCATCCGGAGGATGTCGGCATGAAGGAGTTGAAGCACTACATCACCTTTGGCGCCAGCCCGCGCGCATCGATCAACCTGATCCTGGCAGGGCGCGCGCTGGCCTATGTGCGCGGGCGCAACTACCTGTTCCCGCAGGATGTGCTCGATATAGCCTTTGACGTAATGCGCCATCGCCTGGTGCTGTCATATGAGGCGCTGTCGGACAATATCAGCAGCGACGACGTGTTAAAGAAGATCATCAGCCGGATTCAGGTTCCCGCAGTGCCATTGCATGAGCACACCAATACCAATAACAACAATCGTTCCCGCGTCAACGCCTGAACGCATCCTGCAACGCCTCGACTGGCAGGTGGTGCGCCGGCTGGACGGATTGCTGCAGGGTGATTACCGCAGCCTGTTCTATGGCTATGGGGTGGACTTCGCCGATTTGCGCGAATATCAGCCGGAAGACGATATCCGCTATATCGACTGGAACGTCACGGCCAGGATGGACGCGCCCTATGTGCGCCAGTACGCCGAGGATCGCGACATCACCGCGTGGTTTCTGCTCGATCTCAGCCCGTCAATGGATTTCGGCGCGCTGCAGAACCCCAAGCGCAAGGTGCTCATCGACTTCGTGACGACGATCTCGCGGCTGCTGACCCGTCACGGCAACAGGGTCGGAGCCATTTTCTATAGCAACGGGGTTGACCGGCAGATACCGGCGCGCGGCGGGCGGTTGCAAGTGTTGCGTCTATTGAACGACCTGCTCAAGCAACCCCGGCCGCCCAAGTCCGCCTTCACGGACCTGACGCCGATGTTGGGCGCCGGGTTGAATTCGATCAAACGGCGTTCGCTGGTTTTCGTCGTATCGGACTTCATCTGCGCGCCCGGCTGGGAAAGCACGCTCAGCCTGCTCAATCAGCGCCATGAGGTGATGGCGGTGCGCCTGTGGGATCCGCGTGAGGTTGAGTTGCCCGACATCGGGCCGATCCTGATGGAGGATGCGGAGACGGGTGAGCAGCTTTATGTGGATACACACGACCGCAAGTTCCGCGCTCGCTACAAAGCGGCGGCAGAAAAGCGCGCAGCCCGGATGGCCGAGTCGTTCAAGCATGCTGGCGTGGATGTTCTGTCGCTATCGACAGAAGAAGACATGGTGCGCGCAATCGCGCGCTTTGCGTCGTTGCGGGAGCAGCACAGAAGGTAAGCTGAATTAACTATGTCATTCATCTGGCCAGTGGCGTTCGTTTTTCTCGCGCTGATTCCGGTGTGTGCGGCGTTGTACCTGCGCTTGCAGGCGCGCCGACGGCGCATGGTCGCGACTTATGGCAGCCTGGGTTTTACGCAGCAAGCGGGCGGCAAAGACATTGGCGCACTGCGCCATATTCCCCCGGCGCTCTTTTTGATCGGGCTGACCATCCTGATCGTGGCGTTGGCGCGACCACAGGCCATCATCAGTTTGCCGCGTATAGCGGGGACGGTCATCCTTGGCTTCGACGTATCGGGCAGTATGGGCGCCGATGACTTGAAGCCAACGCGCATGGAAGCTGCCAAGGTTGCAGCGCGCGACTTCGTGCAACGCCAGCCGCTCACCGTGCAGGTCGGCGTCGTCGCCTTCAGCGACAATGGTTTCTCGGTGCAGGCGCCCACCAACGATCAGACTGCAATCCTCGCTGCGATCACGCGCCTGTCGCCAGAGCGAGGCACGTCGCTGGGGCATGGGATTCAGGCGGCGTTGAATAGTATTGCATCGGGTGCGGGTGAGACGACGCATTTGTACAGTAACCTGACCCCCGTGCCGACGCCAACGCCGACGCCTGTTCCCAAGGGGACGTATACCCCGGCAGTAATGGTGCTGCTATCAGATGGCGAGAACAACGAGAACCCCGACCCGCTGGCAGTCGCGCAGGCGGCGGCTGATCGTGGCGTGCGTATTTACACCATCGGCATCGGCAGCCCGGGCGGCGCAACCGTGAAGATCAACGGGTTCAGCATGCATACGCAGCTTGACGAACAGACGCTGCAGCAGATTGCGCAGATCACTGGTGGCGCGTATTACAACGCGCAGAATGAGATGGACTTGCGAGCCATTTATGACAACCTGCAAACCCAGTTGATCGTCAAACCTGAACAAACAGAGTTGACCGCGATGTTCGTTGGCGCAGGCGTGCTGGCTCTGTTGTTGGGCGGAATTCTGTCGCTGTTGTGGTTTAGCCGGTTGCCATGAAAATGATCAGATTGATCGCGACCGTGTGTTGGTTGAATGCCTCGCGCGAGGTTTGGAGGTAGTTGATGGATATGCTTTGGCCGGCATCCCTGTTTCTGTTGGCAATAATACCCCTCCTGGTCGGGGCATACATTCTTGTCTTGCGCAGGCGGCGGCGCTTCGCGGTGCAGTTTTCCAGTCTGTCGTTGATTCGCGAAGCGCTGCCGCACCAGTCCTGGTTGCGCCGTCACTTGCCGTTTGTGTTGTTTGTCGCTGCGCTCACCAGCCTGGTGCTTGCGCTTGGCCGGCCGGTGGCGATTGTCAGTGTCCCGACGAATCAGACAACGATCATCCTATCCCTGGATGTTTCCGGCAGCATGCGCTTTAACGACATCCAGCCGAGCCGCCTGGCCGCGGCCGAAGATGCGGCTATTTCATTCATCCAGCAACAAGGGGCGCAGACACAGATCGGTCTGGTCGCCTTCTCGGGATATGGGGAATTGGTGCAGCCGCCGACGACCGATCAGGAAGCGTTGACAGCTGCCATTGAGAGTTTGACGACTGGACGCGCCACGGCGATTGGAAGCGGCATACTGAAGGCCATCGACGCCATTTCACAGATCGACCCCAGTGTCCCGCCGAGTAGCGCCGACCCCTCGTCAGGCACTGAGCCGGCGCCGCCGCCTAAAGGCGCCTATGTCCCAGACATCATCGTCCTATTGACTGACGGCGTGAGCAACGCCGGCCCCTTGCCCGTTGACGCGGCGCAACAGGCTGTGAACCGCGGCATTCGCGTTTATACGATCGGCTTTGGCACCGATGCAGGCCCGACTAACTTTGGTCGGAATCAGGGCGGGGGTGGGCAATTGGGGAATGGCAACCGTCGTGGCGGCCCAGGGTTTAGCGGTGGCGGCGGCGGACAGCAACAGGGCGGTCCAGGTGGCTACGGTGGGCGTCGCGGGATCGACGAAGCTGTGCTGAAGCAGATTGCTGATATGACGGGTGGAACGTACTATGCGGCGTCGAGCGCCGGCGAGTTGAACGACGTGTTCCGCAACCTGCCCACGTATCTGATCACCAAACATGAAGTCACCGAGATCAGCTTCATCTTCGCGGCCATTGGCGCGCTGCTCGCGGCGAGTGCGATTGTGCTGTCGCTGCTCTGGCACCCCATGGGGTAGGTCAATGGACTGAATCTGAAAGCTTCAATCAGCATGACGAAATGATTAGGCACCGTCTCGTAACTTGGGAATGGATTACATGAGCCGATAACGTGCCCGTCGCACGCCCGCATGTAAACATGGGGACGTACTTTTCTCATGCACATCATCTGTTTATGGTTTTGGTTTTTCTAGATAATCACGAAATGCCAGATCTTCTGGATGTATAAACGACTTTTCCAATACTGATTTACCTTTGCCATCTCGAAGATGACTTAAGAACCTCACTGAATATCGTCGTTCTCGGTAGGATTGATCTGGTTCACTGTTTCCCATGTGTTTTACAATCCTGATGATTTCAGATGGCTTGTTTTTCTCCAGATAATCCATCTTTGCAATAAAGGCTCTAATACATATACATCGTAAGTACCATTGATCAGCTTGATGTGATCCGAAATACCTCTCAATCATAAAATCGACCAAGCTATCATCTTGCAACTTCTCGATAGATTCTGCAAGTAATTCCAATAAAAATATACTTACGTTCGGATAAATATTGTTCTTACTTTTATAGTACGAGCAGACTAATTCCCGGACTTTGGCGTGTTTGATTACCAATTGGGCAATAAATGCTAATTGCACATTCGTCAACTTTGGAAGCATTTTTGCGTCTTCAATTATGTTTTTGATGAACATAATTGCTTCGGATTCGGAACTGAATAGACCTAAATTGGTGATGTTACCGGTAATAACTTTTAACGCATAGTTGGCAAGCGAAAACCAACGTGTTTCAGTTTCACTACGCTGCAGGATATGCTTGTAGAACTCGAAAACTTTCACCGGATTGGCCTTAATTGCCATTAGCTGCTCCAATTCAGAAAAAAGCCAATATTCTACAAATTCCTTCTTATTTAGGATTTTTAACTTGCCTTCATTCGGATGAAGCTTTATTTTTCCCAACTCAAGTGCCACTACCTGTATTAATTTCTTTGCGTCGTACTGATCTCCTTTAATGCAGAACCAGAGATCATCAGCATATCTTGTATAGAAATAAGAAGATGACTCCAAGTTTACCTTTAGCACGTCGATTATGTGAGAATCAAATGTATGCAGGAAGTAGTTAGCAAGAAGCCGAGACATTTCTCCTATTTCTTCCTGCGGTATTCCCACGGTCGATTCAACAAAGCCCAAGTCTCGTTTATCAGAGTATTTTAGAAAATAGAATAGCAGGTCGATAAGCTCGTTTTTTTCTAGGGCAGTAAAGTAAACTAGCGGAATGGCGAGGACAAAAGCGCGGCCGAAGCCGACAGAAGAAAAGGTGCTGAGTTGTGTAAACACGGTGTGTACA
>CAIXPS010000492.1 GCA_903921365.1 uncultured bacterium
CTTGATTCGTGCGCCAATACAGCAGTTTTGCCGTGTTATTGAGTGGCTCTACTATATGTTGGTCCAGCCATGATGAAATGCTATTTCGGCAGTTTTATGGTTCCACATTTGGCTAGATTCCAAGTCGCATTGCCGCGGTAGCACGAAAAAGAGCCTCCAGAATACAGCCTGGAGGCTCTTTTGCCAACCTATGCTTCCAATTTCTGTGCCAAATTATCGTTCAACGGACCAAATAACGAGTGAAGCAAATCCTGACCTAATGGCCAGGATTTGCTTCCGAAACTCGTAAACTGATTAAAGTGTTACGACTGCATGCCAAAGACGCACTATGAGACAATCACCACTCGAATCCCATCTGTGCCTTTGGCGGTACGACGGTTATCTTCCTGTGCTTCTTTGTCGTCTCCAGCACCAACTGCCCGAAAACCAGTTGCGCCTGCTTCTCCTCGATCTCATGCTCCATCGCATCAATGATCGCCTCATCGATCACTGGTGTCTGCGTTACTGGCTCCGGCATACTCACAACGACTGGCTCAACCACAGCTTCTACGTTCTGACTCGGCAGTCCGCTATGCATTTCGCGCAGCCATGACAGAATCTCATCCAGGCTGAAGTTGAGTTCAACCTTACTGGTATCAACTGCTTGCTGTGATTCCCGACGTGGCGAAATCTCATGCTGCTCTACTGTCCCGAAATCCGGCAGCGCCGTGCTGGAACCAAGGTCTACACCTGCCTGTTGCAACTCGACGTTGAGAATGGCAAGCTGGCGTTTGAGCCGGCCATAACGTTCGACCTGTTCCCACGGTTTTTCGAGTTCGACTCTCAGCGTGCGTTCTTTCTCTTCGAGCAACCGCTGCGCGAGTTCAGCATCCTGTAGTTTCTTGTCGATATTGCGCAACTGCGCATCGAGGCTCTGAATGACGCCGAGGTCGCTGTCACCGATGCTGGCCGCATAGGCTGTCGAGTTGTCGTCACCCAGGATCAACCATAGTTCTGGCGCAAGCGCGTCGTTGGCGAAGGACTTCAGGACCAGCCGGAATCCCTTGTAGACGCCAACGTCGAAGAAACGGTAGGACTGCATGGTCGCCTCGGATGCATGGCGCGCCTTGTGATAACCCATCTCAGCCAGCAAACGTAGTCGCTTACCTGCACTCTCGCGCTTGTCGAGTGTAACTGTCTCACTGGCATCGAGTGTTTCACGCAATGCGATCGCAAAGGGTTGCTCTGCGTATGCATCCCGTTGTACCTTCGCCCGCACGTGGGAATCGATCGTTCGCGCGGCTGAAGGAATCCGCTCCGGCATACTGGTCAACTCCAACCGCATCGACGACTGACCGCCGCGCCAGGCCGCGTACAGGTGACTGAGTCGGGTGAGTTCGGTCTCAAGGGCCACCTTGTGCATCACCTTTGGGTTGCCACTGGCCAGCGCCTTCACCTCGGCCATGGTCAGCACGGTGTCACCCACATCTTCCGCGGTGCGCGCGGTGATCTCGCCGGCCATGATCTGCGAGATGAAGCGCGCCTTGGATTCCAGCGTCTGCCAGATAAACGCGTCGAAAGAACCCTCGGTGATGTAGTTGAAGATCAACACTTCCCGGTAGTCATTGCCCTGGCGCAGGATGCGACCGTCGCGCTGCTCGATATCCGCTGGTCGCCAGGGCGCATCCAGGTGATGGAGGGCGATGAGACTTTTCTGAGCATTCATGCCGGTTCCCATCTTCTCGGTCGAGCCGATCAACACGCGCACTCGCCCCGAGCGCACGGCATCAAACAAATCGCTGCGCTGCGCCGGCGTCTTGCAGTCGTGGATGAAGGCAATCTCGTTGGCGGGCAGGCCGGCTCGCAGCAGCTTGCGCTTGATCTCGTTGTAAACGTCGTTCATCAACTTCACCACGCCGGGATCGTCAGCCTCATAATGCCGTGATGCATCTGGTGCGCAATCCTCCTCATCGGCGTTCTCGGTCCGTTCGGCGCTCATGCGCCGCTTCGGCGTGCCAAGGTCGCAGAAAATCAGTTGCGCCCCGTTGCGTGGCTGGCTGGCGCGCCAGATTTCAGCCACGTTGCCCACGAGCACATTGATCTTGGCGGTGGGCAGGTCCGGCGCGCTCGCCTGCACCAGTCGCAGATCGAGCGCCGCCTTGCGTCCGTCGCCCGTAACGGCAAGCATGTTGTCCTGCCACGGTGGCACTTCGCCGCGTTTGATCCTCTCTACGCGCCTCGCCAGTTGATTCACATAGGCCTTGAGCTGTGAACTCCCCGGCAGCTTGACGATCACGGGTTTGCCGCGATACAGGCTGGGCCGTGGCAGCTTGAGCTGCTCTGCGTTGCGCACATCGAGGGCCTGCCGCCACAACATAGCCAACTCCGGCAGGTTCGTGAATTTCGCAAACCGCGTGTTCATGCGGAACCCGGCGCCATCGGGCGTCATCTCCAACGACGGCACCGCCTCCGCGAATAGCTGAGCCCACGCGTCGAAATGGACAATGCCTTTGTCCTCCAATAGATCGAATTGCAGGTAGCGCATCATCGTGAACACCTCTGCCAGCGTATTCGCAACCGGTGTGCCAGTCGCACAGACGGCGCGTCCACCATGATCCAGCAGCCAGCGCAGCTTGACGAACATGTCGAAGGCGCGCTCGGAGTTGGTGTTGGGCAGGCCGGCCACGCGCGTCATCTTCGTGGCAAAGAAGAGGTTTTTGTACAGGTGGAATTCGTCCACCATGAGCAGGTCGATGCCCAGTTCCTCCCAGGTGACCGTATCCGTCGAGTCCTTGCGCATGTCGCCCAGGTCTTTAAGCTTCACCTCCAGGCGTTTCTTGGCCTTTTCGATCTCTTTGGTAGTGCGCCCGCTGCGATTGTCTGCCTTGAGTTCGTACAGATAGTCCGCCAGTTGCGCGATTTCGCGTTTGAGGAACGCCATGGTCGTCTGCGTGCTGACCGGCAACAGCTTGAATGACGAGTGCGGGACGATCACCATGTCCCAGGCGTTCGTGGCAACACGGCTGAGAAACTCGCCGCGCCGGTTGCGCGAGAGATCGTCTTTACCAGCGCACAGAACGTTGGCGTTGGGATAGGCGTGCAGCACCTCACCCAGCCATTGCTCGGTCAGGTGATTGGGAACCGCGACCAGCGCCTTGTGGGAAAGGCCGAGGCGCTTCAGCTCCATCGCCGCGCACACGCAGATCAGCGTCTTGCCGGCGCCGACCACATGCCCAAGCAGTGTCGATTTCGACTGCATCGCGCGCCAGATGGCGTCCTGCTGGTGTGGCCGCAATTGGATATCCGTATTCAGGCCCGGCAGCGATAAGTGCGCACCGTCATACCGTCGCGCGCGCAGGCAGTTGAACTGGTCGTTGTAGATATCGCACAACTGCGCGGCGCGGTCATCTTCTTGCCACACCCACTGTGCAAAGTGATCCTTCAACTCCGCCAGCCTGGCCTGGGCAGCGACCGTTTCGGTCTGGTTCAGCACGCGACGCTCCTGCCCGCCCTGCTCCACCACGTCGTAAATCATGGGCTGCTTCAGGTTCAGCGCATCTTCAGCCAGCTCAAGCGCGTCGCGGCGGGTAGTGCCCCAGCGCTGCGTCAGTTCCACACTGTCCAGCACCCAGCGCTGGCTCTTCGTCATTTCAATCGTCCATTGCGCCAGCGCCGGGGTGTACGTCACATGGCCCTCGAAACGCGACAGGATCGAGCGGAGGAATTGTTTCACGATCTCTGTCGGGATCCAACCGGCCCCCAGCCTGGCCGTGATCTCGCTGGGGCTCAATGGTTCGAGCTGCACCGCGCGCAACGCATCGACATTGCGCTGGAACTGTCCGTCGAGCACAGCGGTGGCCTCTGCCTGGCGCAGTTTCTCGCGCACGTTGCCGGAGAGATATTGCTCGGCGGTCTCCCATGCGCCCTCAGGTGTGTGGAAGATCAAACCGGTGAGTTTGTCAGTGACGCCTTCAACGGTATCCGCTGTCAGTTGAGCGATGAAGTCCAGATCGGGCGCGCCATAACGATCCAGCGACAGAAGCAAGGCCTCTTGTACGCGCCGGTTAGGATCGGTATCCGTCAAAACTGGAACGTGAATGTGTCCACGCACCGTTGAACGCTCAAACAGCGTCGCTTTCCTGGCGCTGTTGGTTAACGGCTCGAAGTCTACTTCCAGTGCCTTCAGGAATGGCAGCGCCGGACTATCCTTGAGCAGC
>CAIXPS010000493.1 GCA_903921365.1 uncultured bacterium
CTGGCCGTATTGGTATTACGACCTATAATAACTCGCTGTCATGCCCGACCGACTACATCTGGGCATTCGAGATCAAGCGACTGCACCGCAAGAGCGACACGGGGTCATTCCTGGATGTTCAGTACGTATATGACTTCGCGAATCCAGATGTGCACTGGGTGCAATACGGCAACGTTTCCGGCACCTTCGGAACGACAGCCGGCGACGTCATCGGCGCAGAGAACTTTGACGGTTCGCTGGGTGTGGCGTACACAGGCCCGATCGTTAACGACCTGGTTCTGAAGTACTACCGTCCGATGGTTCCGCCGCCGCCGATCACTGTGACCTTCCAAGTGACCGTTAACGCGACGGGCCCGGCTATCATCACCAACACGCTGGATTACACGGTGGACGCGCCGCATACGGGTGAGATATCGGTCAACGCGCCACAACTGCGCGTGCCCGGTCCACCCGTGTCAGTAGTTGTCACGCCGAACACTTTGCCCGCCGATGGCGTCAGCATTGCTGCGGTGACAGCGACGTTGTTGGACAGTCAAGGTCTACCATTACCCGGTGTGTTTGTGAACCTGGTCAGCACAGCTGGAATCATCAGTCCGGCTTACGGTACCAGCGATTCGAACGGTCTGGTTACGGCAACGTTGACGGCGCCAACGACCGCTGGCACAGGCACGGTATCCGCACTGGCGGGTATCAAGACGGCGACTGCGCCCGTGACGTTCACGCAGAGTGCAACGACGTACAACCTGCTGAGCGGCTCGGTGCTCACGGAGACGCCGACTGTCACGCGCAAGAATGGCATCATCACCTATACGTTTACGGTGTCGAACACGGGCAATGGTGATGCGAGTAATGTGCTGATCGTCGGATCGATCCCGAGCGGGACGACGTATCTGTCGGGAAGTGCGAACGGCGGCTCGCCAACGGGCGGATTGCTTGCGTCCGTGGTCGCGCGGCAATTTGCTGCACCGGATGGGCCGGCGGCAACGACCGCGATCGCCTGGAGTGGAAACATTCCAGCGCATAGCTCGCACACGATCAAGTACTCAGTAAAGGTTGATATCCTTGAAGGAATCATAAACAACACATCTCACGTCTATGTGAGCAACACAGAAGTGGGCGTGGGCGACTTTACTGTCAGTGCCAGGATCATTGCATATAAGGCATTCCTGGTTTTGATCCGGCGCTAAGTCCTTCTTCTGAGCAGGATCATAACGACGCTGAACCTGGGGCGCATGAGTTTCATGCGCCCCAGGTTTATTTTCCAGCCAATAATGAAAGGATGAATATCATCTTTACATGCCATCCAGATTGTGTGGAATAATCTAACTTGTGGTCAGTTATTTAACTGGTTTGTTCATTTTGTAAGGAGAAGTGCAATGTCCCTCAACCGTTTTGGCGTTCTTGTCGCAAGCGCCGTCCTCGTGTTCACCGCTTTTCCCAGCCAGGTTGTTTTTGCCGCCAGTCCGGCAGATGGCGGCAGCGACCGCGGCCCCCGTCGCTCAGCCTGTCCCACCGATGAAGGCCCTGGATCGGTGCGTTGCCATGCCTGGGCCTCGCCAAATGCCACAACCGCGCCGACCGGGCTGACCCCGGCGCAAATCAAGTCGGCTTATTTGTTCTCCACCAGCTCAACCGCAGGCGCGGGCAAGACGGTCGCCATCGTCGATGCCTACGACGATCCAACCGCTGAGAAGGATCTGGGCGTGTTCAGCGCGCAGTTCGGGTTGCCAGCCTGCACAACGGCCAATGGCTGCTTTAAGAAAGTCAACCAGACCGGCGGCACAAAACTCCCGCGCTCAAACAGCGGCTGGGCGCTTGAGATTTCTCTGGATGTGCAATGGGCGCACGCCATTGCGCCCGGCGCGAAGATTGTGCTGGTCGAATCCAACTCCGCTTCATTTACAGACTTGCTTGCAGCGGAGGACTATGCCGCGAAGAATGCGACTTACGTCAGCAATAGCTGGGGCGCAAGCGAGTTCTCCGGTGAGAACAGCTACGATTCGCACTTCGTCAAATCCGGCGTAAGCTTCTTTGTGTCAGCCGGCGATGCGGGTTTACCCGCTGAATACCCCTCCGCCTCACCCAACGTGATCTCGGTGGGTGGAACGCGACTTACCTTTAATACGAATGGTAGTTTTGCCAGTGAAACGGCCTGGAGCCTGGGC
>CAIXPS010000494.1 GCA_903921365.1 uncultured bacterium
CCGAAATCCACCAGCACGGCGCGCCCGTCCTCCTGGATGATGATGTTGGCCGGTTTGATGTCGCGATGGATTACCCCTTTGTCATGAATGTACTCCAGCACGCCCAGCAGTTGATCGATGTATCTGAGCACGACGGCTTCGGGCAGCCCGCCGGGTGGGATCAGCTTGTCGAGGCTCGTCCCCGTGATCAGGTCCATGGCGAGGTAGTAGTTGCCGTCTTCTTCAAAGTATTGCGTCACACGCGGCAGGTTGGAATGGCGCAATCCGGCCAGTGTTCTGCCTTCGCGTTTGAATTGCGCGGCGGTCGAAGCGATGTAGGCAGCATCCATCGGCGGAAACATCTCCTTAATGACGCATTCCACCTCTAATTCGAGTTCGAGCGCCTTATATACAGCACCCATCCCGCCCTGACCCAGAATACCGACTATTCGATAACGCCCTTGCAACAACTGGTTAACTTTTAACATCCCGCCGTTCTCCCACACCCTGCCTGATTGTGCGCATTATAGTGCGCAATGGCGCCTTTATACTTCAAGCATATGGAGCATCTAGACGTTTCAATGGGATGGCGCTTGCCGGACGGCGCCCGCGTGAAGGCGACATTCGATACGCAATTCGTCACATACGAGGAAGACAAGGATCGCTGGGTAGTCGTATTTGAGCGCAACCTGACCGACTTGAGCGGTGTGGACGCACAGGCGCGCGCGTTGATCGAGGCGCTGGCGGGCAAGTGGGCCTACGTTCCCAGCGACGCCCGCAACGGCGTCACGCTGCCCTTAAAGCACGAAACACTCACTGGTCGAATTCGGTTCTTTTACGAGGCCGATCCACGGAGTGGTAGAACTTCATGAAGCGCCTGACCCACAACGATCTGGCCTACTACCAGTTTGACAGCCTGGAGAGCAGCGGGCTGCATCACGGCGTCTTCACGCGCCTCGGCGGTGTAAGCGCAGCCCCGTACAAGTCGCTTAACCTCAGTCGCAGCACCGGCGATGCGCTCGAACCCGTGCGCGAAAACCGCCGGCGCATGCTTGAGACGTTCGATCTGCGACCCGAAGAAACCCTGACATCGTGGCTGGTGCACGGCAACCACGCGCGCATCGTCACCACTGCTGATCTGGGGCAGGACGATGTTCACGCCGACGCCATGGCGACCAACACCCGCGGGCTGGCACTCACGCTGCGCTTCGCCGACTGTGTGCCGATCCTCTTCCATGACCCGGTGCGCTCAGTTATTGCGATTGCCCACGCTGGCTGGATGGGCATCGTCGTTGGCGTGCTACCCGCGACGGTAAATACCATGACACAGGCCTTCGGCAGCAACCCGCGTGACATTCGCGCGTGCGTTGGCCCTTCGATTGGTCCGGATAAGTTTGAAGTGGGTGAGGACGTGGCGGCGAAGATTCAGGCTGCAGTGCCCACTGGTGTTGTGCTTTATCCGCAAGGAGCGACGGTGTCTAGCACGAAACCGCATGTCGACCTGTGGCGCGCGGCGCAGGCGCAGTTACACGCCGCCGGGGTGGCGCAAGTAGAGGTCGCCGGTATCTGCACCGCCAGCAACACACAGGAGTGGTTCTCACATCGCGCGGAAAAAGGCAAAACGGGGCGATTTGGGGCCGTCATCGTAATGAGATAGCAAGCCATTAATTATGAGAAACTCTTACGTTAATTTCACACTAATGACAAATGCACTGTGAAAACACGATGAATATCCCTTTACGAATGTGCTAATACACATTAGAATCTTCTCATAATTGACCGCCGACAAAGCCGGATCGGTCAGATGATCTGGAAACACGCTGCATTCACATCGATCTCCACTGCGCCATGTCGAGTAGCTGTGCTTGTGCGTCTTGCCCGCGTGGAACTGGTCTTGTGCGGGGTAATGCGTCGCGAGCTGGCATATTTTTTCATATTTGTGCATTGTGAGTCAAAGGAAGAGGTTATTTCATGTTAACCAGGCGACAGTTACTAAAACTCGGTGTGTTGGCGGGTGCAGGTCTAGTGCTCCCAGTATCGTTGTCGGCGACCCCCAGAATCGCCCGCGCATTCTCACAGACGACGGGTCTGCGTAAGTTTGCACAGCCGTTGCGCGGTGTTGGCCCTGGCGGCATTCCTGTGGTTGGAGCCGACTTCACACCGGCAGCATCCACCGGCGCCACCCATTACACCGTCGGCATCAACCAGTTTGTTGATAAGTTGCACCCCGACCTGGATGGCACAATCCTGCGCGGGTACCAGCCCGCCATGCCGCTGGGCGGCGGCTACCAGCCGCAGAAGCACCTCGGCGGGATTATCGTCGGCAAGAAAAACGTGCCAATGCACTTCACATTCAAGAACACGCTTTCTGGCAATCATCCGCTGCCGGTGGACAGATCCATTATGGGAGCGGAAGGAAATCCCAACCGCGCAGTCGTGCACGTGCACGGCGGAGCGGTGCCATGGATCAGCGATGGCGGCCCGTTTGCATGGTGGGATGCCCAGGGCAATGAGGGCGTGAGTTTCCTGAACAACAAGGTGCTCAACCCAAGCGCCAAGGCCGGGGAAGCCGACTATTACTATCCCAATACGCAAAGCGCGCGCATGATGTGGTATCACGACCACACCATCGGCCTGACCCGCCTGAATGCCTATGCGGGTGTTGCGTCAGCATTCATCATTCGCGACGACTTCGAAGGCAACCTGCGCAACCTGGGGTTGCCCGACTATATTGAGAATGGCGGCTATGAGCTCCCCATCGTGATCCAGGACAAGATCTTTGTCAACTCCAGCACGATTGGCGCAATGGACCCATCCTGGCCCGGCCCACGCGCGACGGGCAGCCTGTGGTATCCGCACCAGTACGACACATCGCGGTGGGACCTGGGCAAAGGCAAGCCGATACCGACCAACCCGTCGATTATCCCCGAGATGTTTGGCGATACGATGCTGGCTAACGGCACTGTGTATCCCGAAGCCACCGTCGAGGGGCGTCGCTATCGCCTGCGCATGCTCAACGCGTGCAACGCCCGCTTCCTTAACCTGCAACTGTATGTCGACGACGGCAGCCCAGACGGCATCACCCATGCCGCCGAGACATTTGTGCCGACAAACAAGAAAGGCCCCGACTTCCTGGTGATAGGCACTGAAGGCGGCTTCCTGTTTTACCCGACGGTCGTGCGCTCGAATGTGCCGTTCAACCCCATGACCCTAAAGGGCAGCCTGATCGAGGCGCCCGCAGAGCGTTTTGACGTCATCGTGGACTTCAGCGGTTTTGAGGGTAAGAGCATCATCCTTTATAACGATGCCCCGGCTCCGTTCCCGATGGGCGCCGATGAGAACGACTACTTCCCCGGCGGCCCGAACCCGGTACAGCCAAAGTCCGGCTTTGGCCCCAACACGCGCCAGATCATGCGCTTCAAGGTTGTCCCGGCAACGAGCAAAGATGCGCCGCTGCGCATCAACACCAGCACGCCCTTGTGGCCGGGTCTCGACCCGTCGCCGGTATGGGACAACAACACTGTAGAGCGCTACCTGACACTGAACGAAGACTTTGACAAGTATGGGCGCCTGATCCAATACCTGGGCACGAACAAGCGAGATCCGTCCCCAAGCATGGGCCGCGACCAGATGAGCTTTGGGCGCGAGTACCTCGACCCGGCAACCGAGACGCCGCGGGCGGGGGCGACCGAAGTGTGGCACATCATTAACCTGACGGGCGACACGCACCCGATCCATTTCCACCTGGTCAATGCCATACTTTTGCATCGCCAGCCGTTTGATATGGACAAATTCGATGGAACGCCATCGTATACCGGCTCGGCGCGCGGCCCGGATGCAACTGAGCTGGGTTGGAAAGATACGATCAAGATGCACCCGAACGAGGTGACGACCGTCATCATGCGCTTTGACTTGGCGAAGGTGCCGTTTGCGGTGCCGTCCAGCCCGCGCACAGGCGGCCACGAGTTCGTGTGGCACTGTCACATCCTCGAACATGAGGAGCATGACATGATGCGCCCGATGATCGTCAACTAGCGTCCGCTTTCAACGAGTCACACCATACAAAGCGCCTGGCAGGTCTTTGATTCCTGTCAGGCGCTTTGTATCCCTTTTTATCCCCATAACGGATATTCCAAATCCATAGCAGTCCCGTTACCCTTGTTGTGCTCATGCGGTCTTAACACCGATACCCTAAGGTCGCGATTGAGCCAGGGATACCATGAGCGAAACCGGCCGGATCGAGTCTTTCAAGTGCCCGAACTGTGGCGCACCGATTGAATATGATGGCAAAGGGGAGAAGACGGTTAAGTGCCCGTACTGCGCGAGCAGCGCCACAGTGCCGGAAGACCTACTGCCACGGCAACCCATTCGCATCGATGTTGCCCCCAGTCAATTCACCTTATCACCCAATGAAGCCAGGCTGGCCAAGGCCACAGTGGCGACCGGCGCAGGCTGTGTGCTGGGTTCGATCCTGCTGCCGATCATCATTGTCGTGATTACAGGCGCAGTAATCCTGATAGTCTTCAACCAGGCATTCGGCAAAGTCAACGATATTACGTCAAGCGTTTTTAACAGCACCAACGCCACCGTTCAAGTAGCCATCAACACCGCGAAGGCGACGCGCACGCCGGTCTCGATCTCGACGCCGACGCGCGCACCCACACCCACCCCCGGTTATGCAGTCAAAGTCACCTCATTCGGGTCGAAGGGAACCTCGCCGGGCAAGTTAACCGACGCGCGCAACCTCGGCGTCGATGCCAAAGGCAACATTTACGTCGCCGACTACCAGGGTGGGCGCATCCAGGTGTTTGACTCAACCGGCCAGTATGTGTCACAGTTCAAGACCGGCAACGCCAAGTCCATCACGCTTGGATTTGCGGTGGATCGCAAGGGTATCGTGTATGTCGTGGAGAACGGCGTGGTTGTGCGCTACAACGGGTTGACCGGCGAGAAACTCGGCGCCCTGGCCTACAACGGCGGGCAGGGCGCGGGCTTCGGCGAACTCGCCACCACTCCCGATGGCGGGCTGGTGGGGATGTGGTATGAGCGCCGCAACGGCCTTTTTACATCGCGTGATGGCGCGCGCGAGGACATGGTGCGCTGGGATGCGAACGGCAAAGTGACACTGGTGGTGCAAGCCCCCATCGGCGATCAAACCGACAACCTCGAACTCGACAACCAGCCGGTAATCGACCAGAAGGGAAATATCTACATCTACGCCTCGAACGAGACAGCGATATTCAAGTTCTCGTCCGATGGCAAGTACCAATCACGCTTCGGCAGCGCCGGGGATCAGCCGGGACAGTTCGGCAGCGCCAATGGCATTGCAATCGACAGCCAGGGCATGTTATACGTTGCAGAGTCTGCGCGCATCAGCATGTTCACCAGTGATGGTCGATTTGTGCGCCAGTTCCCGGTCGACGGTTCTGCGCGGGGCATTGCGATTGACGACAAAGACAGCCTGTACACGACGGATGGCTCCACGGTTACGAAGTATTCTCTGGGTCAATAGCGGCGTCTCTCACAGCCACATGTCCGGATATCTCGCGACGAAGGGAGAACACAGTGCCATGTATAGTGGAATGCCTGAAGAACTACCCGATAAGATGGTCGCGCGGGCGATCATCCTGAAACGATGGGAGACGAATATCGTCTTTGATGGTTTCCCGCAGATCGGGCTGCTGGTGGAAGTGCAGCCCGCGCTACAGACCCCGTTCACGGCAGAAATCAAAACAGTGGTCGACCGATCCCG
>CAIXPS010000495.1 GCA_903921365.1 uncultured bacterium
CTCTAACCCGACCGACATTTCCAATAGCACCTCCACTACGCGTTCTTTCCCCGCGTCGTAGATGGCCTCAGATTCCTTTCGCGTCAGTTTCACGGCTGCTATTATCCACATATTCAGCCAACGGGGGCTGAGCAGTTACGATGAATCAACCCGCCGTTGTGTCCCGCCACGATGATTGCTGTCGGGTTGGCGCTCTCGGCGCGTAGCGACAGATCATAACCGGTGTTTGCGCCAAACGTCACGGTCGGGGTGTTAGTGACTCGAACGTAATACGATCCTGGCGGGTAGTTGTTCATTGGCAGTGACACCTCGCCCCCAAATGGCGCCGGCGAGACTGCCACTTCCAGGTTGCACATCTGTCGCACACTGAAACCGGGCATCGATTGCGCGCCCAGATTATTCGCCACAAGCAGGTAGTTTGTGCTGGTCAACACCTCGAATCGCACCCAGTCCTCATCGCCGGCGCGATGAAAATTGTGCGCCTGCGCTGGCTGGTTCGGTTGCAGGGGCGTTGCCGTGGCACAATTGTTATCACTCTCGTAATCATCACCTGGCGGAATATTGGATCGCCAATTCAACCGCCAATCGACCAGCCGCGGTAATATCAGCGGATTGGTCGTCGTCATATCGACACGAAGCCGCAGCGATGGATAGGCCAGCGAGTTAACCCCCCTGAGATTGACAGGGGTTACACCGTTCGAAAGCGCCAAGTTTGTTAAGCCTGGCAACGGCTGAAACGAGGGAGCCATGATGGTCGCCTGCGCACTCGTGCCGGGTGGTAGATACAAGGTGAGAGTGTAGCCTTCCCATCCAATGAGTTCTGTTGGCGTAAACGCTGTTGAGACCGCATAACCATTTGACGAGTACATTGCTGCTTCCGCAAGTGTGATGGGCCATCTCGCAATGACCGCGGGGCTGCCATTGCCGATAGTGGTAGCCGTGATCCATTTAACGCCGCCCTTTGCCCACGCGTAAGCCACCCGATCGTCGACGCCCGTCTCAATGAAGCGTGTCGACGCTGGTTGCTCGCTGGCTTGCCACAAGATCGTCAACGGTTGCGTGGCTGTAACCGGCGTAGCAACCAGGTTGAATCCGTATGCGCTGCCAGCCGCACCACTGGACGGTCCCGAAATTGCCAGCGCGGTCACTGGGGAGGTCTGGGTTTCACGGCACAAGCGTGCCGAGTGTCCGCTACTGCGCATTTGCATTCGCCCGCTCGCTCGAAAGGTTCCCCATGTGGCCTCGGCAAAACCTGGTTCCGGCGCCCATGCACCAACAGGGTCAGGCAATGGGTTGTAACCGCCGGTAGTCGTCCAAACCACCGAGTCATAACCGAACACCACTGGCTTAGGATTCGATATGCTTGCAAACCACACCAGCCCAATGCCGCCACTGGACATCTCCCACGTCTGATCCAGCAGCGATGCCAGTATGCCTGCGCGTAGTTGGCTATCATCGGGATACTGACTCCACGCCTGCGTCTGCAGATCAACATACGCCGCACGGCTTAAGCACGCCGGTGCGGGTGGTTGAAACGCGGCAGAAAACCCCGATGTGTTTCCTTGAGAATCGATCACCGTCAGCGTGAGATGTGGTCCGTAAAAGGCTTTTGTGCCGGTGAAGACGAATGCGCCATTCGCGTCGGTAGTTGTTGCACCCTCAAACACCTGACCCTGTCCAGCCAGGTCGGAGAACAACTCGATCGTTGCGCCAGCCGCCGGCGCCACACCGATGGCGCTCCCGGAGGTCATACTGATGACAACCGGACCGGGTAAACCGGCATTCCCGCCATTGCCGTTGTCAATACCTTGACCACCGTTGCCATAAATGGCATTGCGCGTCACACGGTTATACAAGCTGGTCGCGTCCCACACGCTCACGCCTCGCCTTTTGTTGACGCTGATGCGGTTTCCTGTCCCTATCTCATTTGACTGTGCGCCATTGAACAAACTGATGCCGGATTCGCCATTGGGAATTGGCGTAGCGCCGTCCGCGGCTAACCCGATATTGTTGTTGGTCAGCGTGTTGCGGCTGCATCCATCAAAGTGGACGCCATCGTACACGCTACCGCCAATAACGTTGTCCAAAAACAGGTTCAGTTGCGCCCCGCCCAGACAGGTGATCCCATAGCGATTACCCACTGCCGTTAAACCATCGGCGCCTACGCCAATGAAGTTGTTCACAATTGTGTTGCTCACCGTGTTGGAATACACCAGTCCGATGCCCCCATCCACGTTCCCGCCAATCACATTGCGCTCAGCCGCGCTCCATCCCCCAATGCGGTTGTGCCGCGCGCCATGTTTCAGCGCAACGCCTTCCGAGTGATTGCCGACGCGCCCAAACCCGGTCGCGTCCAGGCCGATGTAGTTGCCGACGACGGTGTTGCTCAGCACATCCTCGCCCCAGAATCCGATACCGTCCCACAAGTTGTCGCCGATGACGTTGCGCTCAATCAGCGTCGTGCCGCCGATGCGGTTATTCTGCGCACCCTGCGTCAACATAATTCCGCTATTGTGGTTGCCCACAGGCGTCTTGCCATCGGCGCCAAGACCGATCAGGTTGCCCACCATCACGTTGTTGGTGACGCCGGCATCCCACAAGCCAATGCCATGTTGCAGATTGCCGGATACCACATTACGCTCGGCGCGGTCGTACGATGCGCCAGCAGCGAAGACTAATCCTGAGTAACGATTGCCAACCGCGTGCAATCCGCTCACGTCCACGCCCACGTAGTTGCCAATCACGGTGTTGCTCATGGTTGACTGTCCCCACACCGCGATGCCTTCGCTAAGGTTACCGCTGACTACGTTGCGCTCACCCTCCACAATTCCGCCCACTCGGTTGTAACTGGCGCCACCGCCAACCTGGACACCGCAGTAAGTATTGCCCAGGCTGATCGTGCCGCTTGCGTCCAGGCCGATGGTATTGCCTGTGACTGTATTGCTGATGCCTCCACTCTCCCAGATAGTAACGCCATGCCCTCCATTGGCAGCGATGACGTTGCGTTCGGCCGCTGATGCGCCGCCGACATGAATGCGCTGCGCTCCTCCAATCGAAACGCCATCCTGGCCGTTGCCAATGCCTGCCGCACCGGAGGCCGATAGGCCGATATAGTTGCCGATCACATCATTATCCGAGGTGCCCGCTTCCCAGATGCCTATACCAAACCCCCGATTGCCGCTGATCACATTGCGTTCAGCCGAGGTCATCCCGCCAATGCGGTTATACCGCGCACCGCTTACCAGCACGACTCCGTCCGAATAGTTCCCCAGCGCTAATGATCCATTCGCATCCAAACCGACAAGGTTGCCTGCTATCACGTTTACATTCGTGCTTCCAGCCCAGATTCCATCTTCCCGGTTGGCGCTGACTACATTGCCTTGTATGCGGTTGTTTTGCGCGCTGCTTGCAAGCACCAGACCGTTTTCGTAATTGCCAAGCGCACCCATGCCGGATGCTGTTACACCCACATAGTTGCCCGCAACAGTGTTGCTATATGCGCTCTCCCACACTGCGATACCTGCAAAGCTGTTGCCGGAAATTACATTGCGCTCGGCAGGAGTGTTTCCGCCCACCACATTATCGTGGCCGGCGCTGATCACGATTCCTTCGGTGTCGTTACCGAGTGTCGTGCTGCCTGTGAGGTTAGTGCCGATGTAGTTGCCAATGATGCGGTTGCCTTGCACATCAGCGCCAAGAAGACCAATACCATGGATGCCGTTATTGCTGATTACGTTGCGCTGGCCCGGAGTTGCTCCGCCGATCACGTTGCCGCGCGCGCCGTCGTGAATCTGAACACCATCCTCCCAGTTCCCTCGCTTTACGGGCTGAGTCGCGAGCGCAGTCCACGACGTTCCGCCATCGTTCGAGCGGACTAACTCGCCGGTAGTCTGTCCGACGAATATCGTCCGGTCCTGAGGGAATGCAGGTGAAAGCGCCAACGCTCGATTGAACCGGCTGCTCTTGACCTGAGACCAAGATGCGCCATTGTCTGTCGAACGCAGCACCCCCTGCCAATCATCGCCGACAAATACAGTGTGGTCGACAGCATAGGCAGATGACAGCGCCAGTGCGCGCGGGCCGCACATGTTGATCGCCGGCACGATACCAATCCACTGTTTCCCGCCATCCGTAGATTTGAACAGAGTCGGGTCGCTGCTGTTGTTGCAGCGATCCATCAACATGAACACCGCATGGTCAGTCGCAAAAGACGGCGAGACCGCTACAGCCCGAATGCCGCTAACGCCATCCTTCACAACTGTCCATGAGGCGCCGTAATCCACAGACTTATAGACGCGGTCCCACGAGAACGCAAACACTGTGTGATCGGCAGCATATGTCGGCGAGACTGCTATGCCAGTCAATGCCCATCCATCCAGGCCGTTACTGCTTTCCAACCACGTGTTGCCGCCATCATCCGATACGTACAGCCCACGATCCCGGACGATGACAAAGACGCGTCCGTCTCTGGCAAAGTCAGGTGAGACATTAATGGCGCGGATACTATGGTCGCCAGAGACGCCATGATCTACACGCGCCCAGGTGATGCCGCCATTGACAGTACGATAGAGGCCGCCATCGATGGCGCCTGCAAACAGGGTATGGTCAGACGCATAGGCAGGCGAGAAATCCAAGGAAAGAATGCCCGGCAGCGTCAAACCCAGACTCGCCGATACCCACGTCGTTCCGCCGTCAACAGTGCGCCACACGCCGTCATAGCGTGTGCCCGCGAATACCGTATGGTCTTGCGCGTATGCGGGAGAGACAGCAATGGTTTCCACACGAAAATCGCGCCCGCCATCTGCATCCAGACCGATGAGATTTCCCATTACGGTGTTGCTCATCGTCCCGGCGCCGTTAATATTCACCCCCTGCCCCCCGTTCAGCGTGATAATGTTGCCCTCGCCATGCGGCGCCGTCCCCACCGTTGCATCCCCGCCGATCACATTGAACCGTGCCCCACCGGCGATCTCGATTCCACTCCATGGGAAACGGATGATCTGCAACCCTTTGATTACGTTGCCGTCAGACGTGATGCGCAACCCGTTACCACCGCTCAATGCCGCGCCGTCAAGCACCACGCCTGAATTGCTGGCGTCGATAGTGACAGCGCCCTGCCAGATATCGGGAAACCCGCTGAGCAGCGTGATGGTCACAGGCCGCAATGGCGGGAAGATCAATGGATGGAAGCGGATGACGCTCCCGGTTCCTGCCAACCCAAGCGCCTCGCGCAGTGAGCCTGGGCCTGAATCATCCGCCGTGGTAACCGTTATGGCAGTACCCGCTTGAAGCGCACGCACAGACGATGTGCGGGGAGAAATAATTGCGGTCGCGAGGAATCCGGTGGGATTACGCAGCGAGCTATACAGTGCCGATGCGGCTGGATCATAATGCTGCGGTTGCAGTGAGGATGTTACATGTAATATAGCTGCGTCGTCTCTCTGACTTGCCAACGCCGTCTGCGGGGCGATCGGCGGCAACTGAAAGGTTGTGGATGCCCAGGAAGGACCCATTGGACTCGCCATCGTTGCGACGGGCACATTGCTGCTTGCGCGTGAAAGCGACCAGCTTAACAGCTCATGGCGTTCAAACGCAGCCCCCGTGCTTGCGGTGAAGCCCATCCACGCGCCGCCATCGGACGCGTTCAAAATCGTTGCCAAATCCAGCGGCACGGCTAACGCCGGCGTTGCCATGTCATCGACATATACTGACAACGTCCCTGCCCGATACGCGACCTTGGCGATGTGGACAGCCCCATCTGTCAGGAGGGGGATGGATGACGAACTGCCCAGCGAATAGGCGTGATTAGCATCATTCGGCTCTGATCCACGCGTGTTGATGCTGATGTGGTGATTGTCGGGATCGCCGATTTCGTCACTCCTGAACGTGTCAAACTCCACTGCCACGCTGTTACGGATGAATGCGTAGCCAATGGAGCCGCCGCCGCTGCCCAGCGCAGTCGCGCTGTCGTTTTGGCAGACAAATGCAAAGCCGTCACCGGTGCTGGCATCAGGATCGGTGATCTGAAAGCTGAACTGGGTCTCAAAGCCATCACGCACATATTGGCGTGTCGTATGCCACAGGGCACCGGTGCGGTAAGGTGAAGGCGCTGTCAGTTGCGCCTTCGCACCGCTCTGTGCGGCATCGCCTACCCATGTGAGTCCCGCCCCTGAAGTAAAGGATGTGTAACCAAAACCGGTCAATCCCATTGCGCCGTCGGTGACCACCGCGTTACGCTGATAGGGCCAGTCGGATAGTCTTGGCGCGCCCCCGGTTGCATAGACCCACCCCTCATTGACAGTCATGGGCTGCCTGATGGGCTGCCCGGTAAAAGCAGATTTCTCCTGGCGCGGGACACTGGACGCCGGCGCCACGCTCATCGATATCAGAAACAATGGCGCGATCCAACAGAAGATATAACGGGTAATGCGACGAGCGAGTGAGCCTGTGAACATCGTGTGACTCCTTGTTCATCACTACTGTAGCGTAAATCGGAAAGCAGGCAATCCAGCACAAAGTGGGGCGCGTTTCATTCACCGCATGCTTGTATACGATGGTCGAACCAGAATGATGCCCAGAACCATACCCATAATAAAAGCGACCAGCATCAGAATAAGCGTGTTATCCATTTCGACCTCCAATAGATAGTCTTTCATCGATATACAACGCTGTCCTGGGCGATTTCGGGGTTAACGCAGAACGAATGGCGCGTACAACCTGTGTGTTAATGCAACCGACATGCTTATGCTATCTGGTCGCGCCGGCGTGCCATTCCTATCCCACGCATACGCGACTAAATGATACACACCCGTAGCCGTGAACCCGTTATAGCTGCCCGCCCACAGACCGTTGCCCTGGGATGACATGGCTACCCGTTCTACTGGCGCCAGAACGATCTGGCCATCAGGGTTGCTTTGCAGCAGACCCGGGCGCATTACCTCTACGATAACGCGATTAACCCCCGCATCGTCCTGCGCCAGCACCGATAAATTGCCGGTCGCAGTGGCTGCCTGCCAATGTATATAAGGTCGTGAACTAAACGCAAGGGCGCCAGATAAGCCATATCCGCGCGCCACGGTTCCATCGCCGGCAGTGTCCGGTACGCCATCTCCGTTGTCATCCAGCCATGGCAGTTGTTGCCCGCCCATCGCAGACAGGACATACTCTTTTGCATTCTCATAGGCTTGGCCAAGCGAAAGATTCGCATCCAGATCCCCCCATAACGCCTCGGAAAAGTACATGCGCTGGATAATACCTGGACCTTCCGGGCGGCCAAATGCCAGACGATCTGCGCTGGTCGAGGCGACAATCACCCGCCGGAATCCGGAAATCCCAGGGGCGGCGGTGATGAAAGATCCAGAATGACAAGCATCGATAATGACGTTAATGCGATCTACACCGCTGGTCGCTTCCAGGTTGCTGAGCCAGAGGTTCAGCAAAGCAGGTGTGAGCACATCATTCGCGCCGTCTCCGCTTACCTGAAATACCCCGGGAAGACCATGATCGGCCATGAACAGCCAGAGCGGCTTTCCCAAACCGACGTGTTCGCGCGCCCACACCTGTATCGCATACTGCACGTTGGTGACCGTCGCTGTGGCATCGATATCGTCAGATAACCCGTTACCGTCTGCGTCACGACTGGTCTGGGCGTCAATGTAGTAGATGCGATCTTTTGTGAATCCATTGCGCAACAACACGTTGTATGCAAAGTCTGTTGTCTGCGTGATCACATTCTGGAAAATAGAACCCCCATTTTTACCGGCAATGATGATAGCAGCGGGTACCGCGCTGTCGGCGCGCAACGAAAGCGTGTAGCTGACCTCTGCGCCGTAAGTCGATGTCGGCGTGTTGGTGATGCGCACGTAATAGGCGCCGGGCGGGTAACTGCTGGCGGGCATCGGTAACACAACCTCCGGGCCGAACGAGGGTGGTGTTGTGGCAATCTGTGTATTACAACCCACGCGCACACTGAAACTGGGTCGTGCGAGCGCACCCAGGTTGCTTGCGACGAGAACATAGTCGGTGTTTGCGATAGCGTCGAATCGCACCCAGTCAGCGTCGCCGGGCTGGTGGAACGTGTGTTGCTGTGACGCGCCGTTGGGCTGCATAACTTTTGCTTGCGCACAGGTGTCGTCCGGCTCATAAGAGTCTTCAGATGCAGCTTGGGTGTTGTACTCAATGCGCAATGATGTCACCACAGGTGTGCGCGGCCACAACGGGTCGGCGCTCATATCCACTCGCCAGCGCAAGTCGGAACCGGTAGTGGTAAACACCGTGACCACACCGGGCGTGGTTTCAACCCAATCGGCGCCATTGTTTGTCAGATAGAAACGCGCGCCTCCGCCGTTCAGTTGGATATTTGTCGTCAGTTTAGCTTGTGCAATATTGTCCAGAGTTGTATCGACGCTGCGGGATTGGGCAGTGCCAGACGGCATGTAGAACACATCTAGCGTCACCACCTGCAGGTCTTCAGGCCATATACGGTTGCCAACACTATTGATACGTTGCATGTAAACATCACTATTACCATTACGATTATCTGTCCACAGCACCGACGCAGTGCCGTCGAGTCCGAGCGACAATTGAGGACTTGCCTGGCAAACTGTGCCATTGTAGGAACTTACTCGCACAGGTGAAGGCCACTGCTTGACGCCATTTACATTCAGCCTTTGGGCTTGAATGCTCATGCAAGTCCATAACCGTTTCCACACAACCGTTACATTGCCGGAATTATCGACATCCAGATCAATCGAATCACCTTCTACCGCATCGTCATTGACCTTTATGTCTTGACCCCACTGCGAGACGCCACTGGCACTGATCTTCTGCGTGTAAACATTTGGCCAACCTTGATCGAGATAGCCAATCCAACCTACGATGATATTACCTAATGCATCAGTTCCAACTCTGGGACCAGGTGAAAACCACGAAGTCGAGTAATGTATCGCGTTTATTTGCGTATCGCTCCACAGTTTCCCTCCAGTTGGGTTGAGGCGTTGTGCGTACACATCCCAATAGCCATTACGTGTATCATCCCAAACAATAATGGCGTTGCCTGCCGTATCGACATCTAAATCAAACGACTTGTAATATGTGGAAAGTGGCGTATTTATGCGAACTGCTGCTGGCCACGCTTTACTACCGTCACTATGTATTCTTTGTGCATAGAGATTGGCAATACTATTCAAATTATGATCCCAGGCGACAACAGCATCTCCATTGGGGTCGAGTGCAATTCGGACGCTATTTATGCTCCCTGTGGTTTTAGTTACAACAATATCAGTTGACCATAGCTTATTGCCAAACGCATCGAGTCTCTGCGCATAAACCACCTCATCTCCAGTATCAAGCTTCTCGTACCAGGCAGCAACCGTATTGCCATAATAATCCGTCGTTATGTCGCCGTGTTTGGCGATGTCAGTAGGTGAGTCCCCATATTTGGCAACCTGGATGTCATTTCTCCAATTTCTCGTTCCTGCAGATGTTATTTGTTGTAAATATCCATCTGATATACCTATCTGGTTCCGATCATCATACCAAAGCACATAGGTATTTCCCGCACCATCCAATGTTACTGAACCACTTGCTTGGCTAGCTGTTCCGCCCGCATCATTGACTACAGCATGTCGCGACCACTGTACCCATCCGTTCACACTGATCCTGTCGGCAAGGATATTGCTGCCGCTATTCAACCACTGGCGCCAGGAAAACACCGCATTTCCACTATCATCGAGTACTATCGCAGGCGACTCTGGCGTGCCTGCTCCAGTTGCATAACCAAGTACAGGCAATTCAATATCACCAGGCCACTGAGGAAGGCCTGAAGAGTTAATACGCTGGAAAAACAAATTTGGCGACCCGACGCCATTATGGTCGTCCATCCATGCCAACACCGTATAACCTTGTGGATCAACAGCGATACTTGGTGCATATTGGGTGCCAGTCGTAGCCTGGTTGACGCGAAGGTCGCTTGCCCACATTCTATTGCCGTCAAGGTCGATGCGCTGCATATAGATATCGCGGTTACCATCGCGCTCGTTATCCCACACCACAGATACTTTCCCAGCGTGATCAACTGTGACATTGTATCCAGTGTATGGATAAAGCAAGACACGCGAACAGGTATTTACTACCACATCGCTGCTCCATACACGCAATCCCGCAGCGTCGAGACGCTGGGAGTAGATGTACTCACCAGTAGGGAACGAGACGGCCCAAGTAATAATGGCGTATCCCTGATCATCGAATCGCACATCCGGCAAGGACTGGTTCGTTGCACCAGCAACTTGGTCAACACGCACAGCGTCAGGCCACTGTCTGGCGCCATTCGATGCATAGCGTTGTGCATAGATGTGGGGTTCTCCTGTTAGCTGGCTGTCACACCACACAATGATTGCCTCGCCTATGGGCGAGACATCAATGACTGTAGATGAACGTGAGTCGTTGCCAGAATACACAAGTAGGTCACTGGAATACAGCCTGTTTCCGTTTGGATCCAGACGTTCAGCATAGATGTCATCATGCCCATTTCGATAGTCATGCCATAAGATATTAATGTTGTCGAGAACATCAACACCTACATGCCCAATGGAACGAAATGCTGAGGTGACGTTATCTGTATTCACGCGCACATCATTTGGCCACAACCGATTGCCATCCACACCCAGCTTCTGCAGAAAAACATCGCTGTCACCCCTGCGGCCGTCCGACCAAGCGATGTAACTTACACCACTGCTCTGCGTAACTATGACAGTACCTGACCGATCAGCCGCATCCGGTCGCGCAAGCCTAAGCGAATGTAACCAGATATCCCATGTCGCGTTTTCAACATAATCCTTTGATGAATAAGTCGAGAAGTTTTCCACATACACGCCACTTGTATCCAATGTTGCAGGCGCGTGAGAAACCGACTGGCCGACAGTTAATGCCGGCTGTCCCAGCACCATTGACAACACACTGGCGATCAATATGGCCCTGAACCTACCGTGTCGTTCTCGTTGCTTCTGCATGAGGTCTCCTCAATGGTGATCAACAATCATCTGCAATGAATTGCAGACGCGTTTATAAGATGATTGTA
>CAIXPS010000496.1 GCA_903921365.1 uncultured bacterium
CGGTAAATACTGACTATCTTCTCTGGTATGCACGAAATACAGACACACTTAAGTATCACTCCCTGTTGCAAGAGAAAAGACCCGATGGGCTGGGTGGCGGTATGTATCAATACCAGCTGCATCCTGATGGCCATTCTGAAAGCTGGGAGGGAGACACTCTGGCAGAAGATGTTGAACTCTATCGGCTGGGTGATATTACTTCACAGCGACAAGGACGCCCATCTGGCCCAGGAACAGCTATGTACTACACCGTGTCATTTCAAGGCAGGGATTTTAGCCCACCAGGAGACCGCGGTTGGACAACAACGAAAGATGGTATTGAACGCCTAATGCACGCGGAACGTGTCAGCGGACAAGGAGTCAGGCTTTCATACATACGAAAGTTCAACGACTTCGCAGGTATAGATATGGGTAACAGCTGGCTCGATACAGCGGGAGTATCAGACAGGGTGTACGTTGTCCAAACCAACACTAAAGTGATTGAACGGTGCATCCATATGACCACCGACCCCGGTGATCTCGTCCTCGATCCTACGTGCGGGAGTGGAACAACAGCATATGTGGCTGAGCAATGGGGTCGCCGCTGGATCACCATCGACACCAGTCGCGTGGCACTTGCGCTGGCGCGGCAGCGTCTGATGACATCCCGTTTCCCACTGTATCGCCTGCGTCCGTTAAATGCTGACGATGTCTCACGCAATCCGAACGGATCATGGTTGACCGACCCAACCGGTGAAAGTGCAGGCAAGACCACACTCAAGTGCAAGACGGTTCCTCATATCACATTGAAGAGCATCGCCCGGAATACGGCGCTCGATCCGATCTTCGCGAGACATGAGTCGATCCTGACCCAGAAGCTCAAGGCGCTGAATGCGGCGCTCAAGCCCGTGACACCTGTCATCCGCACCACGCTGCGCGCCAAACTGGAAGTCAAGCAGAAGCGCGAAGGCAAGAGCGCCATCACCGATGCCGACCGGCGGCGCTGGGAACTGCCGAAGGCGACGTGGCAGGAATGGGAGGCGCCTTTCGACACTGATCCCGACTGGCCCCAGGCGTTGCAGCAGGCGCTCACCGATTACCGCGCTGCCTGGCGCGCCAAGATGGACGAGGTGAATGCCTGCATCGCCGCCAGCGCTGACAGCGAAGAACTGGTCGACAAACCCGAAGAAGTGCGCGGTGTGGTGCGTGTCACCGGGCCGTTCTCGATGGAGAGCGTGATCGCGCTCGAAGAAGGGCCGGATACTCCCTCGCCCATTGTGGGAGAGGGTTGGGGAGAGGGGTTCGACGGCGACGAGGGGCCGGATACTCCCTCGCCCATTGTGGGAGAGGGTTGGGGAGAGGGATTCGACGGCGACGTGGCCGTGCATAATGCCGAAGCCCACCTGGAGAAAGTCCTGCGCCTATTGCGCGCCAGCGGCGTGGATTTCCGCGATAACAGGCATGTGTCATTCTCACGGCTTGAGCCGGTCAGCGGCGCGTCGCTGCTCCATGCCGATGGCGCCTGGGCTGGGACTGTAGACGGGAACGAGCGCAAGGTGGCGGTGTCTATCGGCCCCGAGGTGGGCAACATGAGCGCATACCAGGTCGAACAGGCCATCCGCTCGGCCAACCGGCGCGGTTACGATGACCTCGTGCTCGCCGCGTTTGGTTTCGACGCCTCTGCGCAGAGCGCGATTGAGGACGACCCGAACCCCGATCTGCGCTGTCACATGGCGCTCATCCGCCCCGACGTGGCGATGGACGACCTGCTCAAAACGCAACCGGGCAGCCAGATTTTCACCGTCTTCAGCGCTCCGCGCGCGCAGTTGACGGGTCCGAACAGCGACGGCGAATACCATGTCGAGGTCGAAGGCATGGATGTCTACGACCCGGTGACGAATACGCTGCATCCCACCTCGAAGGATCGCATCGCGGCCTGGTTCCTCGACAGCGACTACGATGGGCGCACGTTCTGCATCACGCAGGCGTTCTTCCCGGATAAGACCAAATGGCAGAAACTTGCGAAGGCATTGGGCAACCTGGGCGTCGTGGATGAAGGCGCGTTCGACGCGCTCAGCGGCACGACCAGCCTGCCGTTCGTGAAACCTGAGAACAAGAAGCCTGGTGAACCGTGGCGTGTGGCCGTTAAGGTCATCGATCCGCGCGGGAATGAGGGCATGCGGGTGTTGACGCCACAGGGTTATTAAGACCATGAGCGACGAAGAGATTCTGATCCAGCCGGTCGAAAACCCGATCATCTGCTCGCCCTATCGCGAGCCGGACTATCACTGGTTGTACGACCTGAGCACCGGCATCCCGCAGAAAATCCAGGGACGCCGCCCGGCCAGTTACTGGTTCAAGTCCGAGGAGGCTCGCGCCGGCTCTGCCCAGATGCGGCTGCTGGCCGAGGAAAACCGCGAAGACCTGCCGATGGTCAACGCGTTGCGCGAGGACGTGCGGCGCTGGCGCGAAAGCAGCTATGAAAACGCCAGTCAGGTCACCAAACAGTTACTCGGTCACTGGTCGCGCCTGGATCGCGCGCGCAGGCTGTTCTTCTGCCAGATCGAAGCCGTTGAGACGATCATCTATCTCCGCGAAATCCTCGCGCAGGGCAGGACCCGGCGCGGCAAAGCCAGCCTGACGCAGGACGATTACCAGAAGCTGATGCAGGGGCTCAACCCGCGCCCCAACGACTGGGTGACAACGGTAGCGCAACCGCCCCGGCTGATCGATATCCCTGCGAACGGCGCGTTGCCATTGACCCGTTACGGTTGCAAGATGGCAACCGGCAGCGGCAAGACTGTGGTCATGGCGATGCTCATGGCGTGGGCGTTCTGCAATCGCGGGCGCGTCCCCGGCAACACCAGCTACCCGCGCAATGCGCTGGTCGTCTGCCCCAACCTCACGATCAAAGAGCGCCTGCAAGTGCTCCGACCGGAAGACCCATCGAACTATTACGATAAGTTCGACCTCGTGCCTTCGTCGCTACGCCCCGAACTGGCCAAGGGCAAGGTGCTGGTGACAAACTGGCACGCGTTCAACCCCGAAAGCGCGCACGCCGAAGGCGGCAGGAGCTTTATCGTGGTGAACAAGGGCGAGGAAAGCCCCGAAGCGTTCGCGCGCAATCGCCTGGGCGACCTGTATGAGGGTGAGCCGATTATGGTGATGAATGACGAAGGTCACCACGCCTATCGCCCCAGAGCCGTCGGGCCAGACGAGGCGCTGACTGCCGAAGAGCGCGCCGAACGCGAAGAGGCGACGGTGTGGGTGACCGGCCTCGACAAGATCAACAGCGCAAACGGGATTCGGTTCTGCGTCGATCTGTCCGCCACGCCGTTCTACATCGGCGGCAGCGGTTTCCCTGAGGGCTCGCCATTCCCATGGATCGTCAGCGACTTCGCGCTGGTGGATGCCATCGAAAGCGGTATTACCAAGATTCCGCGCCTGCCCGCCATCGACAACACCGGTCGCCCCGACCCGAAGTACTTCAAACTGTGGGAGCACATCAACCGCAAACCGATGCCGGGTGAGCGACTCAGCGGCGGCAAGCTCAAGCCCGAGGTCGTGTATCGCAAAGCGCAGGACGCGCTGCTCACGCTGGCCGGGCAGTGGAAGGAACGCTACGACGTCATCCAGCAGGCGCAACCGGGCGCGGATCGCACGCCGCCGGTGATGATCATCGTGTGCGACAACACCAACCTCGCCGATCACTTCCACCGCATGATATCCGGCGAAGAGGTTGTTGCCGTTGAAGAGCCGGACGATTTGACCGAAGCGGATGCGGACGACGCGGACGCTGCCGAGCCGGTTAAGAAGAAAAAAGAGAAGACCCATAAAGTGTATGGCGCTGGACAGGTATTTCCTGAACTGCTGGCGAACGCACCCGGCAATGAAGTGACCATCCGCATCGACTCCAACCTGCTGGCGCAGGCAGAGAGCGCCGACCCGAATACGCCGCACAAGGAGGCCGCCGAACAACTGCGCAAAGTGGTCGGAACAGTGGGCAAGCCGGGCGAGCCGGGTGAAAAGGTGCGCTGCGTCGTGTCGGTCAACATGCTCAGCGAGGGCTGGGACGCCAACAACGTGACCAACATCCTCGGCCTGCGCGCGTTCGGCAGCCAGTTACTGTGCGAGCAGGTGGTGGGGCGCGGGTTGCGCCGCATGGATTACAGCCCCGACGAGAACGGCATGTTGAAACCGGAGTACGTCGACATCTACGGCGTGCCATTTTCACTCATCCCGTTCAAGGGGCGCGCGGCGAAGGCTTCGACAGGCGCGGAGGACAGGCCGGTCAATGAAGTGCTGGCAGTCGAGTCGCGCAAAGCACTCGAGATACGCTTCCCGATTGTCGAGGGCTACACCGTCGCGCTGCGCCATAACATCATCCGGTGCGATGTCGGCAAAACGGAGCGCATCGTCGTCGATCCGTGGAGCACGCCGACCGCCGTGTTTGTGCGTCCACAGATGGGCGATCAGGTTGGCAACATCGGCCAGTATGGCGGATTCGAGGCGGTGCAGCAGGATCGTGGCGCCTATTATCAGTCCACCCATCCGCAGACGATTGAGTTTGAAATCGCGCGGCAGGTGGTTCGCGGCCTGACCGACAACCTCGCGCGCAAGCGCCGATACTCGCGCGCGCAACTGTTCCCGCAGGTGCTGCGCATCGTGCAGGCCTACATCCGCGCCAAAGTGACCAACAGCGTGCACCCGTGCGAGATCGGGCTTGAGACGTATGCCAGCCGCATCGTCGGCATCCTGCTCAGCGCGATTGAACCCGATGATCAGCAGGGCGAGCCGCCCATCATCCCCATTCTTAACCGCTATAAGCAGACAGGATCGACGGCGGAAGTGCACTTCAAAACAATCAAGCCGGTGCAGGCGACGACATACAGCCATTTGAACTACGTCGCCTGCGACACGCGCACATGGGAGCAGGCCGCGATGTTCCAGCTTGAATCGCTGGCGCACCGGGGCATCATTCAGTGCTACGCGCGCAACGAGCGCCTTGAGTTCAACATTCCCTACGAACTATTCGGGTATCAGCAAACCTATGTGCCCGACTTCCTCGTGCGCATCCGCCAAGACTATACGCTCGTGCTTGAAGTCAAAGGCCAGATGGGCGAGGAAACCTCGGCCAAACATCAGGCCGCGCAACGCTGGTGCAAGGCGGTCAACCACTGGGGGCGGCTGGGGCGCTGGGCCTTTCTGGCGTGCTGGAATCCGCAGACGCTGGGCGGGCAGATATCAGCAGCATGAATTGTCGCGCGACGATACACCCGATAAGAATATTCTGCGCGATCAGGTAGAGTCCCAGCACCAATGCCAGCGGGCCGCCGATGCCGACGGTGCTTGCGCCGATGGTGGTGTCGACGAAACGGGTCACAAGCAGCTTGACGACCTGGTTCAGCAGTGAAGCCAGACCCGCACCCAACAGCGCTGCGCGCCACGACACGGCGCCGGGCAGGAGCCAGCGATACAGTAGCGTGAGGAAAAGCATGCCCGTCAGCCACGACAAAAAGGGAACGACAAACTGCGCGAACAGCGGTGACACTCCCGAGGGTAACTGGCGTTGTATTGTTCCTTCCTCGACGCCAATAAAGTGTGCGCTGATGAAACTGGCCAGCGCCAGCAATAATAGAAGGACTGCATTCCGTCGTTGCCGAACCTGGCTGATGACCAGACGACGCCAGTTAAAAGCAGCGCCCATAGCGGCATTCGATCGCCAGAGATGGTTAAACGCTGTATCCAGTTGACTGAACGCGCCGATGGCTGCCCATCCGAAAGCCAGGAACGAAAAACCGTCGACGACAAGGCTGTTGCGGCTCAAAGACTGCATCACACTCTGTATCCAGCTTCGCGCAACAGGCGAGAAGGCAACCTGCACGAAGCGCTCGATGCCGATACGGATGTCATAGTTGGGAATCAGCTGCCCCAGCACCGGTTGCAGCGCCGACACCATCAGCATCATCAACGGCAGGATCGAAAGCATGGTGAACAGCGCAACACCAGCAGCCAGTTGCGAACAGTTGGCGCTGATATAACTGTGCGCTGACGCAACCACGAGGCGGACGATAGGATATCGGCTGATACGCGCCCAGACCGAGTTGAGCGCGCGCAGCACACCATCGATTGTCGCTTTGCTCTGATTCATCAAAGTAAGATTCCTCAGGTAATGATAAGGGCAAAATGTGTCTGGTCATCGCCCATGGCAGCGCCGAGGAAGTTGCGTGCGCCAATAACATTATCTGGGGGTCACGTTCGTTCAGACACACTATATCAATGAGCCGCTGCCAACCATTCCGGTCCGCCGTTCCCAGTAATCTTTTTCAATAGTCTACTCACTTCATCTGGCCGATTGCGGTCTTGATTTGTTTGTCTGCGTCAGCCATTGCTTCGGCTGGTGTCTGGGCGCCGACCCACACGAGCGCGCTCGCGACGCCAACGGGGTCCCACTGCGCGCGCGCAAAGGGCGACGTTGACATGGGGATGCCGGCCGCTGCCGCTGCCGCAAAACCACTTACCGCGGGGAGCCTGGCGATGTCTGCGCTTTTGAGTGCCGCACTGGCGGCCGGGATTGTCCGGTTGGCGATAGCCAGCTTCGTTTGCACCTCGGCGCTGGTGAAGTATTTGACGACTTCCAGCGCTGTCTTATCGGTCTTGCGGTCGAGTGCGTTTTTGCCGATCATCATGACTTTCAGACTCACGAAGGGTTTCCCCATCGGCAAAACGCCATAGTCAACGCCATTCGCCTCGATGTCGTTAATCGCCCACGGCCCTGTCCACCACATACCCACCGTGCCGTCTTTCAACCCGGCGTTGCACACACCGTAGTTGTTCTTGTGCAGCGACACTTTTGCCATGCCGGCCAGCCATTCTGCGCCCTTGAGCATCTCAGTGCCGCCGACGTAGTCTTTGCCTGTCTCGTCGATATACGCGGGCACGCCAAATCCGAAGTAAATCGGCGCGACGCGCAGGGCGTCTGGATCGCCGAAACCCTCGTTGCACACCAGCACCTTGCCCGTGTCTTTCTGATAGGCGCGCGCCTTATCGAGCAGGTCGTTCAGGTTCTTTGGCAGGTATTTGTCGCTGACCGTGTTTTTATTGTAGATGAGCGCAATGGCTTCCTGCGTCTCGGGGAGCGCCCAGAGTTTGCCTCTCGCCGCAACACCTTTGACCGCAACGGGTTCGTACGCGCTCTTCATGAAGGCGTCGGTGACGCCCTCGTCGTTCAGCGCGACGATGTTGCCCTTCAACGCTTGCTCGCCGATCTGGTCATTGGACCAACTGATGATATCCGGCCCCTGACCAGCCTTCGTAGCAGTCGTCAGCGCGCTTACGATGTCGTCGGGCTTCGACAACTCGATTGTCACGCCCGCGTGCGTCGCCTCGTAATCCCGCAGCACCTGGCTGATGGCGTCAAGCCGCGCGCCATCCCACTGATGCCAGATCGTGATGTGAACTGGTTGGCCAGCCGGCGCGGTGATAGACGGCGCCGTGGTTATTGCGGTAGCAGCGCTTTGGGTCACAGGAGATGTCGCAGTCGCCTCCGCCGGCGAGGGCGTGTCACTGCAGGCAGTGAGAATCAGGCTTGCGCCAGTGAGTGCGCTGGTCAAAAGGGCGATAAGGGGTTTCATTTTCACACTTGAATAATAAAACAGGGCGGAGAAGCTGTCTTCGCGCTTCGCGCCGGGTCTCATTTTCTCAGATGACAACAGCTAAAGTTTTACTAAACTCATTGACAAGAGAAAATAGCGGTGGTAACGTTTCCTCTGCAAACATGTGACAAGTAATCAAAATCCTCAGATGCATAAAATATTACCCGGCGAGAGCGCTATAGTCCTCTCCGATCCACGAACAGGCAGGGCATTGTTGCATCCAGGACTCAGGATCAGAGTCAATTTAACGCAATGTGTTCGACGAGCGTCATCCGGTATTTGGTATACAATAATCAAACGTGGTTTAGTCGCCCATGTTTAGCCAGTTGAATCGAATGTTGCAGCCTATGAACCTTCGCCTACAAACAGATACCTAGTTTGCAGGTGAAGGTTTTTTGTATACTACATACATCGAATATAGAAGAGGAGGTGGTCACATAAGAAGACGGGTTAAAACGGACAGTTGCCAATTTTTTCATACTTTTGTCTGAATGCACACACTAATCAAATGGAAGAGATTAATCATGAGTAATCGGAAAGTATCACGCCGACAGTTTCTTGTCATTTCAGCGACCGGCGCTGCGGGCATCGTTTTAGCCGCATGCGCAGGCGCCGCCACCACAGCTCCCACGAGCGCCCCAGCCGCCACCGCAGTTCCGGCCGCCACCAAGGCGCCCGCCGCTGCTGCGAACACCCCGACGGCAATCCCAACCCAGGCTGCGACAGCAACCGCCGTCCCGACTACGGTTACCAGTCAGTATAAGGAAGCCCCTGCCCTGGCCGAACTAGTCAAGGCCGGCAAACTCCCGCCCGTCGATCAGCGCCTTCCCACGAACCCGCTGACACTCTCCCCAATCGATAGCCTTGGCAAATATGGCGGTCGATTGCGCGGCTATTACAGCTACGAAGGGTACTGGGAGGAGTCGCAGTACGGTCATTCTCCACTGCGCTGGATCGATGACGGCCTCGGGATTGCGCCTGGCATAGTCGATAAATGGTCGACCAATGCTGACAACAGCGTCTGGACGATCCACATACGCCAAGGGCTCAAGTGGTCCGATGGCGTGGCTTGCACCGTGGACGACGTTCTGTTCTGGTGGAACGACCTGAGCCAGGCGACTGACCCTGCCAATATCGATTCAGTCCCCGACTTCGGGCAGGATGCCAATGGGAAATTGATCACCCTCAAGAAAGTGGACGATTTCACCCTGACCATGACCTACGGCACCCCCGCGCCTCTCACGGCCAAGCGCCTGGCGATGTGGGTCAACGGCAACATCGGTCCGCGCTGGATCGCCCCAATGCATTATCTGAAGCAGTTCCTTCCCAAGTACAACACCGCTGTGAAGGACATGAAATCGCTTCAGACCAACATTCTGTTCCGCAACAACCCTGATTGCCCTTCACTGGATCATTGGCTGTGCACGCAATATGTGGCTGGAACAAGCCGCAAGGCAGATCGCAACCCGTACTACTACGCAGTCGATACGGCTGGCAACCAGCTCCCCTATATCGACGGGTCGGATGAAGTTCACGTCAGCGATCCGCAGGTGGCACTGCTCCAGATCCGACAGGGTTCGATCGACTTCCAGAATTTCTGCGATCTGGCCACTGCTGATATATCCACGTTGAAAGACGGACAGGATGCTGGCGGTTATGACGTGTATCTATGGGATAGCGGCTCCGGCACTGAACAGATGTATTTCTGGAATTATGACTTTCCAGACAAGGCCAAGCGCGATCTATACCGCACGCCTGCATTCAAGCAGGGCATGTCGTTTGCGCTCGATCGCGCCACTATGCAAAAGGCCATCTATTATGGCACCGGCTATATCACCACCGGCACCATGAGCCCCAAGGCCTTTGAATTCAACTTCAACGCGGATGCGCAGGCGTACTTCAAGAAGGCCACCGATGCCTACTCTGCATACGATCCCGCCAAGGCAGCGACGCTCCTTGACCAGGCCGGCTGCAAGAAGGGCGCCGATGGCAAGCGCACCATGCCCGATGGCTCCAAGCTTGAGTTGCGCATCGACCTGCCCGGTGATGCAAGCAAGGAATGCACCGATATCCTTGACATCGCCCGGAAGAATTGGGAAGCGGTCGGCCTGACCATCGTTGTGAACACGATCACGCCGACTGCAATGGACGCCTTGTGGCATTCCGGCAAGGGCGACATACACACCAACTGGGGTGTGGGCGATGGTCCCGACCATCTACTATATCCAAGCTGGATGGTTCCAAACGAACCCGACCGCTGGGCGCCGCTGTCCGGCCGTCTCCTTCAGTTCGCCGGCACGCCTACGGAGAAACTGGAAGCGGATAAGGCTCCGTGGGACCGCCAACCACCTCGATTCAACAAGAATGACAAGGAATACATTGGATCTGGCGTAGAGAAGATTCACGCTATTTATGCCAAGGCGATCCTCGAACCGGACGAAGTCAAGCGCGCTCAGATGGTCTGGCAAATGTGGGACATTCACATCAATGAGGGTCCTATGTTCATCGGCCTCGTGGCTAACCCGCCAAAACCGATTATCGTCAGCCGCAAGTTGACCAACATCCCCAAGCGCGAACAGCTCAAGCTGGGCGGCTTCTGGGGTCCTTGGATCATCCCCTGTCCTGCGGTTTACAACCCTGAGACTTGGTCATTCCTATAGGTTGAGTGACAGTAGTTACATGCATCGGGGAGGGGGATTCCAGCGAATCCCCCTCTCTTTCTCAAATGGGGTCTCGAACTTAAGGAGAGATCATGTTCAGCTATATTATGCGCCGTTTGGGTTACATGGTGATCACGATGGTGATCATTTCCGTTCTCGGATACATCATCATCGAGCTGCCGCCTGGGTCATACGTGGATGCAGAGATTTCCCGCTTGCGCCAGCAAGGCGGCAACTTGGCGCCGGAGCAGATTGCAGCCCTTTATCAGCGTTACGGGCTTGATAAACCAGAATATGTCCGTTTCGGTTTGTGGGTATCGGGTTTTGTTCGCGGTGATTTCGGCCAATCTTTTCAATATAGCATGCCAGTCAGCGATCTGATTTTTGGCCGTCTCGGACTCACACTACTTTTCTCATTTCTATCACTGATCCTCAGTTGGGGGATTGCCATCTTTGTTGGCGTCTATTCGGCTACGCACCGCTATACCGTCAGCGACTATGTCATCACAATCTTACAGTTTGTGGGCCTGGCAGTGCCCAATTTCCTGCTGGCCCTTGTCCTGATGGTGTTTGCCCAGAATGTTTTTAAAATGCAGGTGGGCGGTTTGTTCTCGGCTGAATATGTGAATGCCCCGTTCAGTGTCGGAAAATTCCTCGACCTGCTCAACCATATGTGGATTCCGATTATAGTGATCGGAGCCAGCAACACCGCCTGGTTGAGCCGCGTAATGCGCGCTAATCTGCTGGATGTGCTCAACATGCAGTATGTGCAGACCGCGCGCGCCAAAGGCCTGAAGGAAAGCGTTGTCACATGGAAGCATGCCTTCCGCAATGCTGTTCACCCCTTAATTATGGTACTGGGCGGCAGTCTGCCTGGGATTATTTCAGGTGAAACCATCGTGGCAATTGTGTTGAATCTGCCAACTACAGGGCCGCTCTATTTCAACGCCCTGCTCCAGAAGGACATGTATCTTGCCGGAGCTTTTTTGATATTCCTTGCCCTTGCACTGCTCATCGGCAACCTTGGCGCAGATATCCTGCTGGCATGGGTCGACCCTCGTATTCGCTACGAGTAGGATAATTCCTCAAAGCTTGGAACACTTTAACAAGAGGTGAAGTAATGTCCAATATAGTCACTCCTATTCCGCTAGTCCCTGTAGTTGATGAACCCGTCAGTGAAGTGGGGCAATTATCCCAGTGGACCTTGATGCGCCTTCGCTTCGCCCGCAACAAACTGGCGATGACTGGACTGATCGGTCTGCTGATCATGTATTTCCTGGTTTTTTTGGGGCCTTTCGTCGCGCCCAATGAATATACCTTCCAAAATAGTGATTACATATTTGGCAATCCAAGCCAGTTCACACTTACCAGTCCAGATGGACAATTTGGGTTGTTCATGTATTCGACGACGACCGTTCTCGACCAGAATTCCTTTAAGTTTGTCGTAACCACTGATAAAACCAAGGCGCTCCCTGTAAGGTTTTTCACCAAGGGAGATCCCATCACAGTTCTTGGTTTCATCCAGACCGATATCCACCTGTTTGAGGTGGATACTCCCCAGCGTATCTACTTGATGGGCGCTGATTCCATCGGGCGGGATATGTTTGCGCGCACGTTGATCGGCGGCCAGATATCCATGACCATCGGCCTGATCGGCGTCGCATTAAGCCTGTTGTTTGGTTCTGTCCTTGGCACCATCTCCGGTTACTTCATGGGCCTGGCGGACGACATTATCCAGCGCATTATTGAGGTGATATCGTCTTTCCCGTCCATCCCGTTGTGGGCTGCTCTGGCGGCATCATTGCCGCCCGTTTCAGAGTCTTTTTCCGCGCTGAATCGTTATTTTCTGATCACCATAGTGCTCTCAGTGATCGGCTGGACCGGCCTGGCGCGCCAGTTACGCGCAAAGGTGATGGCTTATCGCTCCGCTGATTTCTGTATGGCTGCGCTCTCGGCAGGCGGGTCCGACGCGCGCATTATCTTCGTTCACATGATCCCAAACGCTGCCAGCCACATTATTGTGTCGGCGGCATTGAGCATCCCTGGCATGATCCTGGGTGAAACCGCCCTGAGTTTTCTGGGATTGGGCATTTTGCCGCCCATGGTGAGCTGGGGAGCTCTACTGAAAGATTCTCAGCAGGTTTCTGTCGTGGTCCAACATCCCTGGATATTAATCCCAGGTGCGGCCGTAATTATCACCGTGCTGTTTTTTAGCTTCCTGGGTGATGGATTGCGGGATGCTGTCGATCCTTATTCGATCTAACTAACCGGAGAAAGATAACAACAAAATGAGCGAAACCATAGGATCACCAACAACGACAACAACAACCAGTGCGGAAATCATTCTCCGCATCAAGGACCTTCACACCTATTTCTATACCGATATTGGCATTTCAAAAGCATTAAACGGCGTCACATTCGACATTCCTTCCCGCAAAGTACTGGGGATAGTGGGCGAAAGCGGCTGCGGCAAGAGCGTCACTGCCCTATCCTGCATGCGCCTGCTACCCAGATCGGCAAAAATACCTAAGGGGGAAATTACGTTCTTCAGGCATAAAAAGAATGGGAATGGCAGTGCGGCGCCGGTGGAAGAAGTAGACCTGCTCAAGCTGGACACAATGAGTCAGGAAATCCGCAATATACGCGGCGCCGAACTGGCGATGATCTTCCAGGAACCGATGTCTTCGCTGAACCCTTCCTATACCATCGGCGACCAGATTGGCGAAGCCATCATCCTGCATCAGAATGTGGACAAAGCCGAAGCTGAAAATCGCACCATTAAGATCCTCGATCAGGTTGGAATGTCCAATCCAAAGGCGATGGTCAAGCGTTTCCCGCACGAGTTGAGCGGCGGCATGCGCCAACGCGCCATGATTGCCATGGGGCTTTCATGCAACCCTTCTGTTCTGTTTGCAGACGAGCCCACCACCGCGCTGGATGTGACTACGGAAGCACAGATACTGGACCTGATGCGCGACCTGCAGGCTCAGTTAGGCATGACCATTGTCTTTATCACCCATAACCTCGGTGTGGTCGCCCAGATGTGCGACTCCGTAGCAGTCATGTACCTGGGTCGTATCGTTGAACAAGCTTCGATTGAACCCATTTTCTATAACCCCAAGCACCCTTATACCAAAGCGCTGCTAAACTCCATTCCGCATGCCGGAAGCAGGGAGCATAAACGGCTGCTGCCCATTCGCGGTGTAGTGCCCGATCCCTATTCAAGCATTAAAGGCTGCCCATTCCACCCGCGCTGTAACTCCTTCATGCCCGGCAAATGCGATGTAAATGTGCCAGCTACAGTAACAGTGGATAACGGACACACAGTACGCTGCTTCTTATACTCGGATGAGGTGGAACAACAATGATCGATCCTGTAATTGCCCAATCAGGCGACGATGTCTTGCTAGAGGTGAAAGACCTCAAAAAGTATTTCCCCGTCCGAGGCGGCTTTATTAAAAAGGGCGTCGGCACAGTCAAAGCTGTGGACGGCCTGAATCTGTTTGTCAAGAAAGGCGAAACCCTTGGCCTGGTGGGTGAAAGCGGTTGCGGTAAAACCACTGCCGGGCGGACTATCATGCGCCTGATGGAACCAACGGGTGGGACAATCCGCTTTAATGATCCCAAACAGGGCTGGGTAAACCTGGAAAAAATGAACCGCCAACAAATGCGGGCTATCCGGCCGAATATGCAGATCATTTTCCAGGACCCGTTCTCGTCCCTTGATCCGCGCATGACCGTCTTTCGCATCGTCAGCGAACCCCTGGTGATCAACAAGGTTGCATCCGGCCAGGAACTGAACGACCGGGTCGCCGAACTGCTGCGCGTAGTCGGCTTGCGTCCCGAGTATATGAGCCGCTACCCGCATGCCTTCAGCGGCGGGCAGCGCCAGCGCATCGGCATCGCCCGCGCTCTGGCATTGAACCCCAAACTAATCGTGTGCGATGAACCAGTTTCCGCTCTAGATGTCTCCATCCAGGCTCAGGTGATCAATCTGCTTGAGGATCTTCAGCACGACTTCAAATTGACCTACCTCTTTGTGGCTCACGATTTGAGCGTCGTCGAGCATATCTCCAACCGGGTTGCTGTCATGTACGTCGGTCGGCTGGTAGAGTTAGCCAAGACAGATGACCTCTATTACACACCTCAGCATCCCTACACAGAAGCACTCATGGCTGCGGTTCCCAAACCGGACCCGCACATGCGTGACAGACCCATCAAGCTGCCCGGCGAAGTAGCCAGCGCCATCAAGCCGCCGTCCGGCTGCTATTTCCACCCGCGCTGCCGATATGCCAAAGACATATGTTCTACAGAGGATCCCCCACTGAAAATGGTTCGCCCGGAACACTGGTCTGCATGCCACTTTGCCGGAGAGCTTAACTTAAGAGGTATCGTTCCGACCAATTAAGATGCAAAGTAATCAAACTCAAAGCGGAATTCTGGCCTCGATTGTGCAATACCTGGCTTGGTTTTTGACTTCAATCGGAGCTATCTTGGACGCCTTACTCATCCGTGGGGCGCTGGTGGCAGTGCTGTCTTTCTTCCAGGTGATATCGGCCGATGCCTATCACAAAAGCGGCGGAGTTGGTGTGGATCTGCAGTTCGGCTATACGATGACTGCCATTGACCTTTGGATGCTCGTGGTATTGGGCTGCATCACAATCGGGGCAGTAATCGCTATTGAGTATTATTTGCGCAAAGGCAGGATTCAAGGGGCGCTGTACAAGCATATTGCGATCGTTGTCGGTATTGAAGCCCTGATACTCATCACTATGGCCCGGGCTCAGGACATCTTTACTCGAGCTTAAGACAGACTATGCTGTCTTAAACAAAGCGGCTGTCCAGAAAGAAATATCTGGACAGCCGTCGATACGCAACGCTGACAGGTGTGACAGTCCATGCGACGGCGAGATAGCGGGGCTATGCTTTCCATTTGCTGTTACGCGCCACTGGAATATCCACAAAGGCAATCTGGTTTTCAAGCACCGCGATTTTTGTATTGATCTCCTGCTGCTTTTTCCTGAGTTGCCTCAACCGCAAAACCCAGCGCAGGCGCAAGATAATACCCCCTTCTTTCTGGCGCAACTTCTCTTTCAACCCGTCGTATTCAATCTGGGCTGTTTGTTCTACCATGATCGAGTTCCAGTAAGACACCTCAAGGCCTGAAACCATGAGATGCTTCATGAACTCTTGCGACATACTCGCCATCATCTCAACCCCTACCTGCCGTTGAATCTCTCCCAGCCTTGTTTGGAATGCCACCTGCAGCGACGAATATGCCTCCATGAACAGGTTCAGTGCTGTCTTGTAGCTGTTATTATATTTCGTCAGGTTTCTCTTTTTCTTCGGGTTCACTTCCTGCACAATCGCCTGTCCCTCTTCAAAAGCGGCCAAGCCGCGTAAAAAGGCAAACTGCGATGTCAAGTCCAGGCGCTGGCGGCAGTTGTTGCAGATGACATGCCGCGCTTCAAATGGAAACTGGACATCGTGAGCGCAGTGAGGACATTTGATCGAGTCCATTTGCGTAGGGTTGTCCTTCTCCTCGGGATGTTTTTGCTCCATATCAGACTGTTCAGGATGGCCCGCAATCCTAAATCACTGAGCAGGTGGTAATGCAATTAAAGAACATCGGCAGCCAATACTCGAAATCTTCAGGAGTTCTGCCCTGTGCGATGATAATCAACTGAGCTTCCGCCCAGTAAATGTTGCGCACCCAGCGTTTTCGCCGCACATCACCATCCAGGAAAGTAAATTGCGCGTCGAAGATGTTGATTGTATCGGAGTAGGATGTCCCAATTTTATCGATCTCAGCTCCCGGCAAACCCCTGATCCCCTTCTCAAAACCGTCACGTAAAAACTGCATATCTGTGGGCTTAACTTTGTATTTCAGGGTGTGTTTCTGGGTCAGGAGACTGGTGTTGATATCATCTGGATAGGGCGAGAACATCAACCCCACCATGCCTTCTTTCAAAGGAATCTGATGCCAGTCAGTCGGCATCACGATGGAATAACCACCCGCTTTGTCGTGATAGGTGTACATACCCGTATAGAAAGGGCCTGTTAAATTGGCTTCAGTCACTTTTTGCTCCATAGTGTTTGCCGGTAAGTTTCAGAGGATCTGCGAAAAATTGATTTTATGCTGGAAAAATTATAACATGGCCCTTCAGTTCCAGACCAGACTGGATCATCGCCCGATCATAAAAACAGTCGCTGCTACAATCGCCATATCACACTCATCTGAGCAAGGGAATGATCAACTATGGCACTCACTGAAGGTTGGAAGCGCCGTCTGGAAGGATGGCAGAAAGCAATCATCGCAAGCATTTATCAGCCGCTTGATTCTGTGGCTGTGGATGGCTGGATCACCAAAGAACAACTCACGCCAGCACGGGCGACACAACATGATTTTCGCCCGATGCCGGCTGGCACACCCTGGGGCGCTAAATGGGAGTATGGCTGGTTCAAGACCAGCATCGTCTTGCCAGAAGCAGCGGAAGGGAAACGGATCGTGTTCGCGGTCTATAGCGTCTTTAACCCGATGGCGGATTGGGGCGATGCCGAGGAAGCGGTCGTATGGGTCAACGGTGTTGAAGTTGGAGCGCTGGATTTCGGGCACAAGGAGATCACCCTGTGCGAGCACGGCCAACCCGGCGCTCGCTACGATATCCTCTTTGAAGTATACGCTGGTCATGGCCCGCGCAAAGAAGGCGGCGGGCCTAACATCTATGGGCAAGTGTCCGTCCCAGAGCCGGGGCCAACCCAGACAGCCGTCAAGCCGTACACCTTCGGCGTCTGGCGTGAAGAAGTGTTCCAGTTGGGGATTGATTTCATCACCCTGATGTCGTTGCGTGATTCGATCGATCAAAACAGCCTGCGCCTGGCCGAGATCGACCGTGGGTTGATGGAGGCCAGCCTGATTATTGACATGGAACTGCCTGAAGCGCAGATGCTCGAAACCGTTCGAGCCGGGCGCGCGCGCCTCAAGCCTCTGCTGGACGCGGTCAACGGCTCGACCACGCCCACCCTGTATGCGTTTGGCCATGGTCACCTGGATATTGAATGGCTGTGGCCGCTGGCAGAGACCGAGCGCAAGATGGCGCGCACGGTTGGAACCCAACTCGCGCTGGCAGCCGAATACCCGGAGTATAAATTCCTGCAGAGCCAGCCGCACCTGATGAATATGCTGAAACTGCGCTACCCCGGCTTGTACCAGCGGTTCAAGGCCGCAGTCAAGGCTGGCAACATCATTATCGAGGGCGGGATGTGGGTCGAGCCAGACACCAATGTTACTGGCGGCGAGAGCCTGATTCGCCAGTTCATCCATGGGAAGCGTTTCATGCGCGAGGAATACGGCGTGAATAGCCGCATTCTCTGGCTGCCGGATGTCTTCGGCTATTCCGGAGCGCTGCCCCAGATCATGGCCGGTTGCGGTGTGACCGGTTTCATGACCTCCAAGATATTCTGGATTTACAACGGCGGCGACCCCTTCCCCTATAACAACTTCCATTGGGTCGGCATCGACGGCAGTAGCGTGCTGGCGCATCTTTACAATGGCTACGGTCATATGCCATTGCCATCTGACCTGCTCGAAGCCTGGAATAAACGCAATCAGCGCAACGATATCACCTCGCTGGTTCACCCAATCGGCTGGGGCGACGGCGGCGGCGGCGCCAGCCGCGTGCATCTTGAGCTTGCCCGCCGCGCCGCGAACCTGGAAGGATTGCCCAAAGTGCGCATGACCGGGCCGAATGAGTATTTTGAAGACCTACAGGCGCAGGGGGCGGTGAAGAACCACTACCTGGGTGAACTCTACTTCCAGAATCACCGTGGCACTTACACCACCCAGGCGAAGACGAAAAAGGGCAATCGCAAGAGCGAATTGGCGTTGCGTGAAGCCGAGATGTGGGGTGTGGCGGCGCGCGCATTAAAGGGATTTGAGTTCAGCGCGGCAGCGCTGGATGCGGATTGGAAGACCGTCCTGTTGCACCAGTTCCACGATGGCCTGCCTGGCTCCTCCATCCAGCGCGTGTACCAGGAAATCGAGCGCGATCATGCTGCGGTCATTGCTCACGCGCGGGAACTGACGCAGCAGGCTGTTGCCAGCCTGGTCAGCCCGGCGTCGACGGCGACGGTCTTCAACTCGCTGTCCTGGCCGCGCACTGTTCTCGTGACAGTACCAGAAGGGATTCAAGTCGACGGCGCCGCCCAGAAGGTGGGCAGCCAAATACTCGTCGAAGTCAATGTCCCATCTTGCGGTTGGGCGGATCTGTCTCACGCGCGGCCGGCGCAGGCGTGTGGAACCCTGACTGCGACCAACCGCTCGCTTGAAAACGACTATCTGCGCGCACAGTTCAACGACTTAGGTGAGATCACCAGCCTGATCGATAAAGAAACCGGGCGCGAGATCGCCGCCGGGCTGTGCAACGCGCTCAAGATGTACAAGGATGTCCCCTCCTGGTTCGACGCATGGGACATCGACGCGCAATATGTGGACACGCCTATGGCGCTGCGACAAGAAGCGACGCTGACTTTGCTCAACGCCGGGCCGCTCGTCGCGGAACTCCACCTTACGCGAGCACTTTCGGAAGTCTCAACACTGACACAAACAATCCGCCTGCGCCGCGACAGCCGCCGCATCGACTTCGAGACGACGGTGGACTGGCAGGAGAGCCACAAGTTGCTCAAGGTGGCTTTCCCGGTCAACATCCACTCGGATGAGGCGATTCATGAGATTCAGTTTGGGCATGTCCGCCGCCCCAACCACGCTTCACGGCTCTTCGACGCGGATCGATTCGAGGTCAGCAACCACAAGTGGTCAGCCCTGGCCGAAGCCGACCGCGGCGTCGCCGTGCTGAATGACTGTAAATATGGCCTGAACGTGTTGAGCAACAGCATCAACCTGACACTGCTCAAGTCGTCTCTTGCGCCCGATATGACCGCCGACAAAGGCATCCAGACTTTCACCTATGCCGTCTATCCCTGGAACGGCAGCCTGGCAGAGAGTGGGGTGGTCAAAGAAGCATACGATCTGAATGTCCCGGCTGTGATCGTCAAGGGCAGTGGAAACGGGATGGCGTCACTGTTCTCACTCGATCAGGACAACATCGTCATCGAGGCAGTCAAGCCAGCCGAAACTGAGTGCTCTCAGCCGGACGGCAGTTCATGCGTCATCGTGCGCCTCTATGAGGCCATGCACAAGTCCACGACCTGCACTCTGACGACGAGCCTGCCGGTTAAGGCCGCGGCGTTGACCGATATGCTCGAAAACGCACAGAGTGCGTTGGCAGTTGACGGCGGAAAGTTAGTCCTGGAGTTTCGCCCCTTCGAGATCAAGACCGTCTGCCTGAGCTTGTAAGTCGACGGTCATCGAAGGACAAAGAGCAGCGCGCAAGTCCAACCCTCGCAGGGAGCACGCGTTCCCCTGCGAGGGTTGAATGCCGCGAGCCTTCAACCTGCCAGACACACCTCGCAGGGTTTTGGCACGCGGCTTCTGTGGTTATCAGATACCGGCTGAAGCCATCGACCTCCAATATGCTGTTATGCCAATCGATACACGCGCGCTTCATACGGCCGCAAGGTGAACTCGTTGATATCCTCATCAGCATCAACCGGGTAGTTCCCAATCAGCAGGTGCTTCCCCGTATACGTAATTCCACCCGGCAACTTGAACAACGGCTGATCCGTGCTGAAGTTCAGGATGACCAGCAGGCGGTCATTGTCCAGCGCGCGCATATATGCGTAGATCGGATCGCCGACGCTCGCGAGTAGATCGTACTTTCCATACACGATCACCGGGTTATCCTTGCGCAGTTGGATAAGCTTCCGGTAATAGAAATAGATCGAGTCGGGATCTGCCTGGGACTGCGCCACATTGATCGTCGTACAGTTGGGGTTGACCTTGATCCAGGGCGTGCCTGAAGTGAAACCAGCTTGTGGCCCATCGTCCCACTGTATAGGGGTGCGGGCGTTGTCGCGTCCCTTGGTATAGATGGCCTGCATGATCTTGTGGGGATCAATGCCACGCTTCACGGCTTCGCGGTACATGTTCATGGTCTCGACATCGCGGTAATCGTCGATTGTATCGAATTTGACGTTCGTCATCCCGATTTCTTCACCCTGATAGACATATGGCGTGCCCTGCAGCATGTGCAGAAACGTGCCGAGCAGTTTTGCCGACTCGACCCGATACAGGCCGTCATCGCCAAAGCGCGAAACAGGCCGGGGTTGATCGTGGTTCGACAGGTACAGGCTGTTCCACCCTTTGTCATACAGGTCATCCTGCCAGCGTGACGTGATCTTCTTCAGGTCGCGCAGTTCAAAGCGCTTGAAATCCCATTTGCCCATTCCACCTGGTATGGTATCCATATCCATGTGCTCGAACTGAAAGACCATGTTCAGCGATCCGGTCTCTTCGCTGGTGAACTGTGCGACCTCAGCCGTCGTCACCATCGGCGTTTCTCCCACGCTGAACACATCCCCTCTAGAGAGTACTTCGCGCTTCATCTCCGCCAGGAATTCGAGCAGGCGTGGCCCATTGGCAAAGTACTGCCCACCCCACTGCCACGTCGTCGTGGAGTCCGTGACAGGCGCATCAGGCAGACCCGCAACCTTCGAGATCAGGTTGATCACATCCATGCGGAAACCATCCACCCCTTTACTCAGCCACCAGTTCATCATCTTCCAGATTTCAGATCGCACCCTGGGGTTTTCCCAGTTCAGATCGGGCTGTTTACGCGAGAAAAGGTGCAGGTAATACTCATCTGTCTTTTGGTCATACTCCCAGGCTGAACCGCTAAAGAACGATCCCCAGTTGTTAGGTTCGGGAATGCCTGTGCCATCCGGCCCAACCGCTCGCGCCGGCCGCCAGATGTAATAGTCGCGGTAGGGGTTGTCTTTGGATTTGCGCGCTTCGGTAAACCAGGGGTGTTCATCCGAGGTGTGATTGACGACCAGGTCCATCAGAAGCTTGATCCCGCGCTCATGCATGCCGGCGATCATCACTTCCCAATCCGCCAATGTGCCGAAATCGCTCAGGATGTCCTGGTAGTCGCTGATGTCGTATCCGCCGTCATCGTTGGGCGACTTATAAACCGGGGACAGCCAGACGACGCCGATCCCCAGTTCTTTCAGATAGTCCAGTTTTTCAATGATCCCGCGCAAGTCGCCAATGCCGTCGCCATTGCTGTCGCGAAAGCTGCGCGGATAGATCTGATACACGACAGTTTCTTTCCACCACTTTTTGTTCATCATCGTTTCTCCTGTTCTTTCAATCCTTACTTTCTGGGCGCCATGACATGCACTTCGCCAATCTGTTGATCTTCAACGTAGTATTGTTCGATCTCGTTGCGTTGCGCCACCGTCCAGCGCCCTTCTACCGAACGCCAGGCATTCGACCGGTACCATAGGATCAAGTCGAACTTGTGGCCGGCGATGTCCTGCAGGAATGGCGTTTGATCCCATACCCCCGCATCAGACATCGCCTTGTATTCGAAGGGCTGGAAATAGAGACTCTTGCCGGCAAGCGGCACAAGTCCCATAAATTCATCCGCCAGGACGATGCCACGGGAATCTTTGATCATCTGCGCCAGCCTCGCGGTGTTATAGCGATATTGCATCTGATCCCTCAGGTAAGAGACCGAAAGGTCGCTGTTCCAATTCGTCAGGGCGACGCATTGATAAGCCAGCAGCGCGATGAATCCGAGTTGCAGCGCCAGGCGCACTGGCCATTTCTTCCACTGACTCGCCCAGGCTAGCGCAGCGCCCGCTGCCACGCAGAGCGCCGCTGAGAATTCCAACAGATAGTTGACGTTGGAGCCGTCTTTTCCAATCGTCAACGAGCCTGCCGTTGCCGCCAGCACATAGGGCGCAACAAGAGCCCAGGCGCTCTGCGTCCTGGCTGGTTTCCCTATGGCGCCGAGCAGGATGAAGCCGCCAGTCAGACCGAGTAATGGCCCAAGGTTGTCTCTGATCTCCTTGCCGTAGTTCCACACGGTGTTCCAGTCAAACGCATTCACGTTGGCAACAACGATGTTCAGATAGAATCCCCCGGCAGTAAGCAGGTTGAGAACAAGGAAGATCAGCAACGAAACACCGCCCACGACCACAGCGAAGGTCGCCGCCTGCAGGAATCGCCGTCTCCACGCTCCCTTCGCGCCGAGTGCAAGCCACAGAGTTAACGCCGCCGGCGCTGCCAGCGCATACGTCTGCCGCGTCAAAATCGCCCCGATAATGAGCATAACGCCCAACCAGAATGGCCGATGCGCCAATCCCTTCCTGATAAGGGCGACCAGTCGGGAGCCCGGCGTAGCGCTTGAATCGAGCAGCATCGGACTGCCTTGCCCGACGTAACGCACAACAACAAACAGCCCCGCCCACGATAGCGCCAGCGCCAACTCGTCAATCCGGTTGAACTTCGCCCAGTGTTGCACATAGGGGGAAGCGACCAGCAGCAAGCCGCCGACTACCGATCCAATCCACTCGCCAGTCAGCGCTCGCAGCGTTAGCGTGATGAATAGGGCAGCCAGTAAAACGCAGATCAGGTTGATCAAGCGCCCATACCAGAAGGCGGGACCAAAGGCCCATGCAAATGGAACCTGGATCAACGGAAACAACGGTGGATAGTTGGAAATCGTGTAGGGGGGTTGGTCTAACGCACTGGCATAGATGTTCTGGAATTTTGCCAGTCGCAGGGTTTGATCCAGCAACGGCCCTTCTCCATAATCGATCGAATAGGGATAGGCGATGGCTTGAAACTCTGTGTCAAAGAAGTCCTTGATAACCGGGCACAATCGGCTGGCCAGTCCCAACAGCGCTATTGCGATGGCGCCCCAGTAAATCACCTTGACGAGACGGCCTTTCATGTTCACCCCGGTGGCATAATTTCTTTAACCTATGATAGGCCAAAACACAAATCACACAAAAAAGCCGCCGGTGACAATGTCACCGGCGGCTTGAACTGCGAGCGTCCTGACCCTCTTACGCAATTGTGTTGCGCGCGGTTTGCTCAAACGCTGCGCCGTTACCGGCTGACTTACCAAACTTACCAGATAATTGTCATGACATACGGGACATAACGGGCCACTCCCGCGCGCATGGTTAAGCAACCTTTAACGCGCTCGTGCTATAACTGTCATAATGACTGACTTTAATGAGCAATCTGCGCAAGACCAATTGGACTTCAATGGCGCGCGCACGAAGGCTTTCCTGCGCTCAATTTTTGGGGTGATCTCAGGGCATAAGCGCAAGATGCTTGCCTGGGATGAAGTGAAAGATAAATTGAAACTGGGCGGTATGGTGTATCGCGGCATGCAGACCGTCCCGATCGACCACATTATCGGGAGTGTAGGGCGCTACAAGGATTTCGACAATGCCTTTCTGCCGACAAACAACACGCTGAGCACCCGTTGGCGCAATATCAACCGCGCGTTTTATGACGACGTTAGCCTGCCGCCAATCAAGTTATACAAGGTGGGCGAAGTCTACTTCGTCATGGACGGCAATCACCGCGTTTCTGTTGCGCGGGAGCACGGCACGGCATACATCGACGCCGAGGTCACGGAGGCCAGCAGCCGCGTCCCAGCCACGGCTGAGGATCTCACGGTGGACACGCTTTCGATCCTTGGCGAGTACACGGATTTCCTGGAGCGCAGCCGCTTGGATAAGCTGCGACCCGAACAAGTGATCCGTTTTTCCGCTGGCAGCGCTTATGCGCGCTTGATTGAGCACATCGCTGTGCACCGTTACTTTATGGGACTCGATCTAAAGCACGATATCAGTGAAGATGACGCAGTAATCGACTGGTATGACAACGTATATATGCCGATCGTGCATGCGATACGCGCGGAAAACATCCTGAAGGAGTTTCCGGGGCGCACCGAGACGGACCTGTATCTGTGGATCATCGACCACAAACACTTTCTACATGAATCGAGCGGAAGTGATATCACGCCTGAGGACGCCGCCGCAGACTACGCGGAACACTACGCGCCTAAACCACCGCTCAAGCGCATGCAGGATGCCGTTGAGGCGCTGGTGCATACCCTGGCCGAACGCGTGCTGCCATCTGCTGCAGATGAATCATCCGGTTAAACTCTGGCAAAGGTGCAAAGGTTGCGCGGTCTTGTAGAATGCATGTATGGAAATCACATGGCATGGTCAATACTGCTTCCGCATGACAGAACGCGGCATGCTGACGGTAGTCGCAGACCCATTTGACGCGAGCACGGGCGATGAGCCTCCCAAACTCCGGGCGGATGTTGTCACCATCACGCGAGAGGATCCCGCGCACAACAATATCGGCGCGGTGATCGGGGCCCAACGCGGCGACGTGCGCGTGGTGCGTGGGCCGGGTGAGTATGAAATGGGCGGCGTCTTCATTACCGGCGTTTCAATGAAGGGAGAGGCGAAGAAAGGGCTGCCCACACAACGCGGCACCGTATACACTTACAACTTCGACGGCCTGACGGTGGTGCACCTCGGCGGTCTATCGTTTGTTCCATCACAGGCGCAGGTCGAGGCGCTGGAAACAGTCAACGTGTTGCTGGTTCCTATTGGCGGAGGCGATGGGTTGAGCGCGGCGCAGGCCAGCGAGATCATCAGCCTGATCGAGCCCAGCATCGTGATCCCGATGAACTATAACGTTGGCGGCAGTGAAAACAATCGGAAACTGGACATTGCGGGCAAGTTTCTGAAGGAGATGGGGCTCAGCGACGCCAAGACTCAGGACGTGTTGAAAGTGACGCGGAGCAGTCTTCCCGAAGACACCCAGGTCATTTTGCTGGAGGTTAAGAAATGACCCTGACAATTTCCATGCGCGCCATGCGGCGAACGCTGATGGCGCTGGTTGTATTGACGCTTGGCGTTGGCTTGGCGGCGTGTGCAGCCCCAACACCAATATCCACAGCAACCGTGCAAGCCACTGCCGTCGCCAATAAGGAACTGCAACAGCATCTGGATGCTGCCCGCGCCACGCTGAAAGCCGGCAAGTATGATGAGGCGCGCGTGGAGGCCGCCGCCGCGGTGCAAGTTGACGCGAACAGCACCGATGCGCAATATCTGCTCGGCAACGCTTATAACCAGCTTGCCGGCGTGGAGGCAGATATGCAAAAAAGACAGACCTACTTGACCAACGCGATTGACGCCTATCTCGCGGCGATTAAGCTGGACGCTGCCAACGATGCGGCTTACACCAACCTGGCAACGGTGTATTACCAGAATGCCCAGTTTGACGATGCGCAGAAGCAGGTTGAGCAGGCATTGAAGCTGAGGCCGGATGACCCCACATCACACTATGTCCTTGGAACCATCTATCTGCAGCGCGACCCAAAGGTGGTCACCGATGCCTTTGATAAGGCGCAAAGCGAGTTCGAAGCAGCGATCAAGAGTGACACAAAAATGGGCGCCGCCTATATCGGTCTTGCCAATGTAAACCTGTTCAAAGGCGACTACAAACTGGCAATTGAAAATGCCCAGAAGGGCATCGACCTGACACAGGACTCGCCCAGCCCGTACTCATACTGGGCGATGGCGCAGGCGCAGTGTGCCGCTGGCGACAAGGCCGGCGGGGCCAGAACGATCACCAAAATCAATAGCTTTAACGTGGTTGACACGCTATTCAAGCGGCAGGTTCAGGCCTTAGCCGACAAGTGTAAGTAACTATGGTCAAGCTTGTTATGAGTTGGAATATCAAGTCGCAAGAGGAACCTGCATACTTCGAGTTTGTGGTGCAGGAGTTCGCCCCGCGCATCATGAAGCTGGGGATTCGCCCCACCGAGGCGTGGTACACCGTTTATGGTGAAGGCCCGCAGATCATCACCGTCGGCGAGGCCAACGACCGTGAAACACTCGACCGCGCGCTCAGCAGCGACGACTGGAGCGAGTTGATGAAGAAGCTCGATGGCTTTGTCACCGACTATAAGCAGAAGGTTGTAAAGCCGAAACGCGCCAGATAACACCGGTAGCGCGCAAGGCGCGCATGGCGCGCGCTACTGGTCAACCGGTCTTCTGTTTTTCCGCCAGATATTTCTCCATCTTCTGCTTTTCAGCCAGGAATTGGATGAACTCGAGCGCGATCTTCTGCCGCTCGGTGTCGAGTGATTCGTAGTAGTTCAGCAGCAGCCGGATATCGGCGTTTGGCGTAAAGTCCCAGTTCGGCTTGATGCCCTTCGCTTCGCTGAGGATGTCGAACACCGTCGTCCCATAGATAACCACAAGCGCCTCAAGTTCCTCGATCGTGGGGCTGGTCTTATTTGTTTCGAGGCTGCTGATATAGCTCGAACTGCGATCCAGCCCGCTGCGCTCAATGACCTCGGCCTGTGTGAAGTGTTTCTTCTCACGATATCGCTTTAACAGATATCCCAGACTGTCCGCCATCATCTCCTCCTGTGTGCAGCCGCCTAACTCTCTTGAATAACCGCCGGCAGCGCGGCATAAAACGACGTAGCTCTTACGACATCATCCAGCGATACTTGATCGATGACGGTGTGCGCATGAATCTCGTCGCCCGGGCCAAACCCGATCGACGGGATGTTGGCCTTGCCGGCCCAGTAGGTGCCATTGGTGCTGAAGTTCCACTTGCCGGTCTGGGCGCGCGCGCCATAAACGGCCTCCGTCGTTGCCAGCGCGGCCTGCACTAATTCGTGCGCCTCGTCCAGCGCCCATGCCGGGAAGTACTTGTCCACCACCATTTTGAACCCGGTATAGCTGGGTTCATCATATTCAAGCATTTCCAGCTTGAGATTGGGAAAGCCCGCATGATTGATGATCGTCTGCACTTCTTCCATCGCGCTCTGCAGTGTGTCGCCGAAAGTCACACGCCGGTCGATATAAATCGTCGCCTCATCCGGCACCGCGTTGATGCTGACGGTGCTGACCTTCATGTCGCTGACGGTGATGGTCCCCTTGCCGAGGAACTCGTGCGTGCGCAGGTGCGGGTCGAGGTCGCGTATGCCTGCGATGGTGTTGAGCAGCTTATAAATAGCGTTGTCGCCGAGGTAGTTGCTGGCGGCATGCGCGCTGCGCCCCTTGGCGGTCACCTTCATTTCAACGCGCCCCTTATGGCCGCGGTAAATCTGCATGCGAGTAGGTTCACCAATCACCACAAAATCCGGCTTGATTTGGGGGTCGTTCACCACAAATGAGTTCGGGGCAATCCCATCGCACCACTCCTCCATGTTCCCGAAGTACCACGCCGTCCAGACAGTGGGATCGAGTAGACCAAGATCGCGCGCCAGCGCCAGGCCATAGATCATGCCCGGGGTGCTGCCCTTTTCATCGCTTGCGCCGCGCGCAAACAGGATGCCGTCGCGCTCCACGCCTTGGAACGGA
>CAIXPS010000497.1 GCA_903921365.1 uncultured bacterium
CCGGGATATTGTATGTTCACATGACCTGGGGGAGAGACGGTGTTATCGCAGCACTATCGCGAGGATGACAAACGCAAGCCCGAACACAGCCGCAAAAAACTGATGCTGCGATGACCATGGAGATAGAAAGCCACGATTGCCAAAAACGTCAGAATAGCAAACACGGTAAGCGCGAACCAGACACAGGAGGAGCCCAACACGATGGCGCCGGCGCTCCGCTTCGCTCTCGGCGTACTGGCGACGGTAGTAGAGCGACCGTCCCAATACGGCGTGCGGCATGGCGTAATCTATCATCCATTCTGTCTGCATTCCCTTTTGAGGTTTGCGAGTATTCTCGCTCTGGCGCCTACTTGAGCGAACAATAGCATAGGGGCGCGCGCGACAACTGTGCGATTACACTGATCGATAGTGCTAATACCCTTGTCAATCTATACAGAAGAGTTATAATTTATCAGCTTGCCCCTGTGGCGGAATTGGCATACGCGGTAGGTTGAGGGCCTATGCCTTCGGGCGTGTGAGTTCAAATCTCACCAGGGGCATTGTTGGCATACGTATGGGGCAAAGACGATCTCACCAAAGGCCGTTTTTGCCCTGCACACAAAGTCAGTCGTGCAATTTCCCCCCCATCGACTTGCTATCATGAGCTAGGCGGCTGTGTGTAATCCATCCAGAGTTTGAAAGGTAGGAATACAATCGAACAACTAATTCCTCAACCATGTGCATCCGAAAACCATATGACTGAAGCGATGATCGTAAGAACCCCGGATGTGGTCGGCAGTCTGGTTGATCATTGATGAATCGTCAGCCTGAACCATTGTTGGTTGCGATCCTATTCGCGGTCGTTGGCTTCGCAATCGTTATCCCCACAGCCCTCTTGCTTCGAGGCATGGCGTCTGCTGCGCCGGTTGCGCCTGTCGCGACATTAATGCCATCCGATATACCGTTCCCCACCGCCACTCTGTTCCTCACTGCAACGCCGCCACCCACACCACCTGCAACAGTCACGCAGGCGCCGACATCGACATCAATTCCATTCGCTACCGCAGTGCCTGCACTGGCGCCAACGGCCACGCCCGAAGTCGCGATTCTGTCAACGCTTGTTGTCTCCGGGACGCCGATAGCCGATATCGATAATTCGTCCAGGGCTGCCATCAACGCGCTCAATGGACACATCAGCCAGACAGTCTGCAGCCCGGCTGCTCGGGCGGCTAATCCGATTCCGCGTTGGTGCGATGCGATCATGGATGCATCAGCCGTCGATGGCGTTTTGCTGGTTCGCACCAATCTGACCCGCGCCGATCATGCCGACCTGACGGCAATGCTGGGTGGACTGTCGTCGTTTGTATACAACAACAACTACAAGCAATACGGCCTATTCAGCATTGACGTGCGTTCCACTGTTGACGACGCCACCATCGCCCGCCGGCGTGGTCTCGCATACTACTTCGAGTACCCTTAGTTGCATAGTCCTGGTTTGGCAAATCGTCTTGATTTTCCTGGAACGGCGCCATAATCTGAGTCAGCGAATAAGGCAATGCTTGAAACTGATCATCTACTCCAGAATCGATATCGTATCGTCAAGGTGTTGGGCCGCGGTGGTTTCGGCGCCGTGTATGAAGCGCGCGAAGTTACATTGAAATATCCCTGTGTTATCAAGGAGATGCTGCCGCCTGCCGATGCGTCTTTTATTAAACCACTGGCTGATCAGTTCTTGCGTGAGGCGACGGTCCTTGCGACGATACGCCATCCCAACCTGCCTCGCGTATCCCACTACTTTGTTGAGAACGATACCTACTACCTCGTGATGGATCTGGTTGAGGGGCAAAGCCTGGATAAGTTAATCGGCCCGAATGGCCTGCCTGAAGCTGTTGTGTTGGATTACGCCAAACAGTTGCTGACCGTGCTGGAGTACATCCATGATAAGCGAATCATCCACCGTGACATCAAGCCGGCAAACATTATTGTTCAGCCAGATGGCCGGGTGGTGCTCGTGGACTTCGGGCTTGTAAAGAACTTCAGCAGCACATCAGGTGGCGTTAGTATGCGCGCGCTCAGCCCTTACTATGCCCCACCAGAGCAATACACGGGTGGCACCGATGCGCGTAGCGATCTGTATTCGCTGGCAGCAACGCTGTATCAGGCGCTGACTGCCCGTTTACCAGAGAGCGCAACCGATCAAATTACTGGAACGCCGCTGACTCCTGTGCGCCAGTATTCACCAGGAGTATCACCGAATACCGCTAAAGTAATTGAAAAGGCGCTTACGCTCAAACCGCAAGGGCGTTACCAGACAGCAAGCGAGATGCGAGTGGCGCTATCATCCGTGAGCACACCGCCTGCACGGAATGTCCAACCCGGGCTTGATCCTGCAAAAACACGGCAATTGGAGGACACGCAGTCACCACACACTTCGCCGCCCGGAAGTCATTTGCCACGCACCGCCGTCGCTGCAGTAGGTGTAATCTCAGTGATTGCATTGCTTATTCTTGGAGTAGCGTTGTTGCCAGGTATGGCGCCAGCATCGCCGGAGCCGACGCAGGTTGCCAGCGTATCTACGCGTCTGCCTGTGTTGACGCCTAAGATCGATCCAACTATTACACCGTTGCTTCCTGCGATTGAACCAACTTGGACGTCGTCACCGATCCCGCCAACGCCAATAAAACCTACCGTCACTTTAGCGCCGCCGACGCAGACACCAACCACGCAACCTTCAGTAGAGCCTACGATAACATCCACGCCGTTGCCGCAACCGACAAAGACTTCCACGCCCGACGATTTATGCAACCCGCCCTGGTTCTTCAGACCTCATGGAACTGAGTGTTTGCTGAAATATAGATCGGAACAGGCCGCCATGCGCAGCTATGAACAAGGCATGCTGTTATGGCTGAATGATACCGAACTGAGTAATCAGGTATTTGTGTTCTATCGCAACGGCAATTGGGACAATCCTACAGGCAGCCTCGATTCAATTGGAGCAGCGTTGAGCGCTCAACTGGGACAACTTGTGGGTGGGCAGCGATCCTTTATGGCTTGCGCCGGACATACGGATATGAGTGGCGTGGTAACTGCTTACGTCAGCGACGCGGATCGCAATATACTAAGTTGGAGCATATCTACTCAGAGTCTCTCGCATCTGGCCTGGCGATATGTGTCAAATGCCAGTTACATCGGTTGTTAATCAATCGCTGTGGGAGGTTACCTCCCACTCAAAGAGAGGGAATAACATGGAAATAACAAAATCGGGCATAACTTCAATTGCAACCCCGATGTCGCGCGCCATAAAATATATTGGAGCATACGCAGCATTAGGACTCGTTCTGTTGGCAGGTATGGCGCAGCCTGATAGTGCCATGGCTTCGACAGGAATTACTGATGGCCTCAAGCCGATCACAATCGGCGATGCCAAAGAGTTACAGCATTTGGGCGGCTGGAATAAGGAGCAAGTTAACCAACTTGCATGGTCTCCAGATGGCGCAAAACTGGCAATCGCCAGCCTGAGCACTAACGACGTCTTAATCCGCGACGTGGATGGCGCGTTTGCGGCAACGTTGCATGGTCATACTGCTGGTATACGTGGCGTAGCATTTAGCCCGGATGGCAGCCTGATCGCCTCTGCGAGTAATGACAATACGGCGCGTGTGTGGCAGATCGGCAACAAGCGACAGGTTTGCATCGCACAACATACAGGCCAGGTGATCACAGTTGCATTCAGCCCGAATGGGCGCATCCTGGCATCCAGCGGTGATAGCCGTGAGATCATCCTGACGGATATTACAACCTGTGCCACGTTCCGACGATGGAGTGTGGGAACCGTGGTGGCGAGCCTGGCGTTTAATCACAATGGGACACTATTGGCATCTGGCGGGGAAGGCAGGACTATTCAAATCTGGAATCCATTTACGGGCGTGAAAGTGCAGGAGTTGGCGGGACATACCGGCTGGGTTTGGAGCCTTGCGTTCAGCCCTGTGTATGACAACCTGCTTGCTTCAGCCGGCACTGGTGATCTTTTGCACTTTAGCTCAGTTGAAAACGCGGCGCGGGTGTGGAATGTATATTCTGGTCGATCAATCTACGTGCTGCCAAGCGGTTCATATTACATGTTGAGCGTGGCCTTTAGCGCCGACGGCAATGTCTTGGCAACATCAAGCCGCTACGAGAATAATCCACAAGCCAACAATGTTCGCCTTTGGAATACTCGAACCGGTCAGTTGATCCGTAGTCTGGATGGGACAACGGATTGGTCCAACGTCGTCGCGTTCAACCCGGCAGGCACAGTGCTGGCCGTCGGTAGCGATGGCAGGAGCAACAATGGCGGTGGAGTGTCACTGTGGGGCATACCGTCCGCAAGGGATGCAAAGCCGTAATTCCGATAAATGGAGGACGTAATGAAGATACAAGATATTCGCGTCGTGCGTGTGCGTTTCCCGGAACGTCATCAGACCAGCGCCGTTCGCAGGGAATCATGGAGCGCCTCCGCCGAGGTTGCCAACCCCATGTCCCGGTATCCGCATGTGAAGCGAAATCGCGGCTTGTGGATGCCAAAGTTCGACAGTGCGTATGTCAAGGTCACTGCCCAGAATGGCGCGTGGGGACTTGGGCCGCTTTCGCCAGTTCAACCACTGGCGCCAGTGATCGAGCACTTCCGGGAGCAACTGGTCGGCCAGGACTGTATGGCTACTGAGCGGATTGCCGACATGATGTTCCGGCTGACCAAACCCTATGGAACCGTCGGGTTAGCGTCGTATGCCATCAGCGCCGTTGATCTTGCGCTCTGGGACCTGAAGGGCAAGCTGCTTTCACTGCCGGCTTACAGCCTGTTTGGCGGCCCGGCACACGATAAGCTCTTTTGTTACTGCACCGGAAATGACGTGGACTGGTATCTTGAGCTGGGTTTTAAGGCGTTCAAGCTGGCCTGCCCGTATGGACCGGCAGATGGCTTGGACGGGTTGCGCAAGAACGAGGAATTTGTCGCCAGTGCGCGTGAAACTATCGGGGACGAGTGCGAACTGATGCTCGATTGCTGGATGGCATTTGACGTTGACTACACCGTCAGGTTGGCGGAAACACTGAAGCCTTACCGGCTGAAGTGGATCGAAGAATACCTGATTCCCGAGGATTTAGACGGGCACGTTGAGGTGCGTCAGCGCTTGCCATGGCAGACGCTTGCAAGCGGTGAGCACTGGTACACACAGCACACATTCCAATGGGCGATGGCTCATCGTGTTGTCGATATCGTGCAGCCCGACATCATGTGGTGCGGTGGCGCAACCGTCCTGCAGAAAATCGCCGGGACGGCTGAAGCCAGCGGGACAAGCGTCATGCTTCACGGCGGCGGGAATAGTGTGTATGGACAGCACTTCAGCCATGCGTCACCTGCTGTTCCGTGGCTGGAATGCTTTGTCGGCTCGCCCGTCGGCGTCCCGCTCGAAGAAGGCTGGCATCTGCCGGGGCAGGCGATCCCGAAGGACGGCTGGCTTGTCCCATCGGACGCGCCAGGTTTTGGGCTGGAAGTAACCGATAGCATGATCGTGCCATACGCGTAAACGGTCGGAAATTATGTATTCAGAAGTATGAAGTATGACTTTTTCATACTTCATACCTCATACTTCATACTTTCATACCCAGTTGAGTATTACTTTGCCGGAGTTGCCGGAGCGCATGATCTGGAATGCGGTTTCGAACTCTGTGTAATGGAAACGATGCGTGATGATGGGCGAGATGTCCAGCCCAGATTGCAGCATCGCCTGCATCATGTACCATGTGTCGTACATCTCGCGGCCGTAAATGCCTTTGATGGTCAGCATGTTGAAAATCACAGTGTTCCAATCGATCGCAAGTTCCGCCGTAGGGATGCCCAGCATGGCAATCCGACCGCCATGGCACATGTTAGCCAGCATGTCGCGGAATGCTGCGCCATTTCCAGACATTTCCAGACCAACATCAAAGCCCTCTTTCATGCCCAGTTCCTTCTGAACCTCCGCCAGGCTTTTCTCGCGCACGTTCAAGGCCACTGTCGCGCCCATTTTTGCGGCTAGTTCCAGCCGGTATGGGTTCATGTCTGTGGTGACGACGAAACGGGCGCCGGCGTGCTTGACGATTGCCGTCGCCATGATGCCGATCGGGCCGGCGCCTGTGATCAGAACGTCTTCGCCAAGGACTTTATGCGTCAGCGCCGTATGCGTGGCATTTCCGAACGGATCGAAAATGCTGAGGATCTCCATTGGGATGTTAGGATCCGCGTGCCAGACGTTGGTCACTGGAATACACAAGTATTCCGCGAACGCGCCGGATCGGTTTACCCCAACGCCTTTCGTATCTTTGCACAACTGGCGCCGGCCGGCGAGACAGTTGCGGCAGCGACCGCAGACGATGTGACCTTCTCCTGACACCACGTCGCCGATGGCCAGGTCGTGAACGTTTGACCCCATCGCCGCAACTGTGCCGACAAACTCGTGGCCGATGGTCATTGGGACGGGTATCGTTTTCTGCGACCAGGCATCCCAATTCCAGATGTGCACGTCTGTGCCGCAGATGGAGGTTTTGTGAATCTTGATGAGCACATCGTTGATACCCACTTCGGGGATGGGGACATCGTCCATCCAAACGCCCTCTTTAGGGTACTTTTTAACCAATGCTTTCATTGTTTGTGTCGTCATTCTGACTCCTTGTGTTCGCGCCTTACGGCTTATAGAGCATCACGGTGAGTATCTCGAAGGGGTGGAAGTGCAGCTTGATCGCGCCGTTCACCATAGCAAGTGGTTGGAGTGTGTTCTCAAGTAAATCCACCAATTCGCACGTTCCGGCGCCGATGTGGAATTGAACGGTTGCAGTCGTCGTTGTGCCGGCAGCTTCATATAGCCTGATGATCACGGCGTCTTTGTCCTCCGCTTTCTTTATGGCCTCCACGATGACATGCTGCGCATCATCCGCATCCACTGTGAGCAATTGCGTGTTCTGCGCCGTTTCCGCTGCCGCTCCTGAGGCAGATACAACGCGCAGTGGGATGTTCAGTTCATAGGCCCGCCTGGCAACCTCGCCTTCGACAGAGTCGCCACGGTGCGGGAGAAGGCTGTAAGTGAAGTCGTGTTCACCGATATCCGCCACAGGATCGGGGGCGTTGGGGCTGCGCAATAGATTCAGGTCAAGGGTATTCCCGATCACCTTGTGGCCGTACTTACAGTCATTGAGAAGCGCGACGCCATGCGATCTTTCAGATAGGTCAACCCACTTGTGCGCGCTCACCTCAAACTGTGCCATGTCCCAACTGGTGTTCCTGGCCGTTGAGCGTTTGATGCTGCCGTACTGGATATCAAAGGTCGCTTCATTCGCTTGCACGGCGACAGGGAACGAAGTGCGCAGCATGCGGCCTTTTTCCTGCCAGTCAACGTGTGTTACGAAGTCCACGCGCGCGCTTCCCATCGTCACAATCACTTTCTGCGTCAGGCTGGAGTTGCCGTGACGATACACATGCGTGAGGGTTGCCTGCGGCCCGTCAATTGCCGCGGTGCTGGATTCGAGCGCGAAGAGTTCAGGAACCTGCTCGTCGTAATGCATCTGCATGTCCCAGGCATCACCGATGTCCCGATACAAAGCAAGTCTGTTCGCCACCTGGCCGGTGTCGAGGAATTCACGGCTGGTTTCCTTCCCAACGATCGAAGTGATCTCGCCATTGTCATTGAATGTCACTCGCAGCAAGTCGTTTTCGAGGCGTCCCCCGTGGGACTTCGAGCCAGTAGTCGCGATGAGCGAGTCAAAGTGAACTGGCGAGGTTGAACCGTTTACAGACTTCGTTGCAAGTGCGTCAACTATTGGGTCCACCCAGTTGGTGGCGATCTTAAGCCACTCGTGGCGCGGCCATGACAGTGAGTTCACGACGAAATGTCGGCCCCTTTCGTCACTCCGCGCGGGCGCGCCAAGCAGTGCCTCATCGGCGGCGCTGGTTAGCGCAAGCGTCTGTTTCAGCAGGAGATCGTAGCGCGCGCGTGATTCATCGTACACGCGTGTGATTGACGACCCGGGAAGGATATCGTGGAATTGATACAGCAGCACCTCGCGCCAGATGTCATCGAGTTCAGCCTTGGGATAGGCGGCGCCGTTGAACCACCAGGCTTTCACTGCGGCCAACTCGAGTTCCCGTAACGCAAGCTCCAGCTTGCGGTTAAAGCGTTTGTTGCGTGCTTGAGTGGTATAAGTGCCTTGATGGCGCTCGAGATAGAGTTCGCCTGACCAGGTTGCAAACCGGGAAGATTCACCGTTTAACTTCTCGAAGAAAGCGGATGCCGGTTCCTGAACTGTTGGCGACAGCCCCTGAAGGTTTTTCTCGCGAGCGAGCCGTTCAAGGTGCTCTTCGCCGGGGCCTCCGCCGCCGTCCCCAATACCGAATATAAGAAGGCAATGCTCAGACACTTCCTTATCGCGGTAGTTTGCTTCTGCCGCAGCGATCGCTCTGGGCGCCGCCGAGCTGTTGTAAGTTCCTTCCGGCGCCATATGCGCAAGCACACGCGTCCCGTCGATGCCTTTCCACCAAAAGCTATGGTGTGGATGCTGGTTTACCTGACTCCACGACAGTTTCTGGGTCATAAAATAGGGAACGCCTGATTTAGACAGAATTTGCGGCAGGGCGCCGGAGTAACCAAAGACATCCGGGAGCCACAAGTTCGTGACCTCCACGCCGAACTCATCCTTGAAGAACCGTTTTCCGTAGAGAATCTGGCGCACAAGCGCTTCACCGCCGCTCACATTTGTGTCAGCTTCCACCCACATGGCGCCTTGCACTTCCCAGCGTCCCTCTTGAATGCGCTGTTTGATCTTGTCATACAACGCCGGATAGTACAGCTTCATCCACAGGTAAAGCTGCGCCTGGCTCGCGCCAAAAACATAGTCAGGGTATCGATCCATGAACTGGAGGACGGTTGAAAAAGTGCGCGCCCCTTTGCGAATGGTTTCCCGGATGGGCCACAACCAGCCCAGGTCGATGTGCGCATGCCCCACTGCGCTGATCGCCAGTGAAGGGTCGCCGCCGCGTTTGGCCAGCTCCGGCGCAAGCAGGGCGCGCGCGCTGACTGCCTCTGTGTCCGTAAAGTGTTGCAACACCAGTGCCGCGTCCGTCAAAGCTGTCCAGATGCGTTGCCGTCTAGCGCTGGTCTCAGGCAACTGGCGCATCAGTTCATGCAGGACTTCGAAGTCATAGGAAAGCGCTAGCAACTCCGGGTTACAGATGGCAATCTGTGCTTCTTTCAGTGTGCCGTTTTCGCGGTACAGGCCGAATAAATCGTTACACCCCGCATCTGCCCACAGATCGATACCCTCGTCTCCACGGGCGTTGTCAGATACTGGGACGACGCGCTTGCCGGGTTTGCCGAGGCTGAAGTCATACTCCGAGTTTACGTTCGTGAGACCCTGTATGGGACAACCGGTATCGTCAAAGACACACGCTTCACCGTTGACATCGATGAGGAGAACCACCTGCTTCCCTTTTGCCTCAGCCGGCACTCCGCCGGTAAAGTGGAACCATGCGCAATCGAACAAACCGCCCCAGCGTTGTCCACGCTCGACAGTCATGCCTTGTCCAGAGGTCCGTTCTGAATAGGGAACCGGTTCCTTGGTGACATAGGCGTATGCAGTCAGCTGCGCGATGGGCGTGTAGCTGGACTCTTTCAGGCGATCGACCAGGGCGTCGAGTTCGCGGCTCTTGTGAAGATGGAAATAAGGCACTATGACCTCCAGTGTGACTAACGCTAAATAAAGTCGAGTCCCAACTGCGTCTTCAGGAAATGGACGCACGCGGGAAGTGCTTCAGAGGGTTCGGAGGTCAGGCCGCATTCAAGCGCCATCGCGCCGGTATATCCGATCTCGTTCAAGGCTCTGAAGATGTTTGCGAAGTCAGTGATTCCAGTCCCAGGTTGTTTGCGCGTGTTGTCCGCCAGATGAATGTGTTTTAACCCTCTGGCATGCGCTTTGATTGCGGCGGCGGGATTGGTTTCTTCGATGTTCATATGGAATAAGTCCGCCATGAAGCCGACGCCGGGTGAGTTGATCTCATCACACAGGGCTGCGGCTTGTTCGAGCCGGTTAAGCCAAGGCGCCTCATAGCGATTGAGCGGTTCAAGAATGATGCAGGCGCCGCTCTCTTCTGCTACCTCGGCCATCGCACGCAATTCGGCGATCAACAGATCGCGTTGCAGGTCGATGGAGGATCGGAATGGCACGCCAGTCGAGTCGGGTAGTTGTGGCGCTCCATTGAAGATTGGCACCATGATGACGCCTGTCGCGCCGAGTCGGCCGGCCAACTTGAGCATCTCCGCAAGCCGGTTGAAGTCCGCTCGGCGCTTGGCCGGATCGGGATTCAGGAAGTCGAAGTGCAGTCCGCCGCAGATTGTCGTCACACCAAGCCCGGTTTTATCCATCGCGGCCATCACATCAGCCTCAAGGCTGAGCGCGTACTTGGCCCGGTCGCCATCAAGGTACGTCCAGGGCGTCAACTCCACGCCTTCAAAGCCCCACGCCTTCAGCTTTGTAAATTGGGTCAGAATGTTAGTCTGACCGCTCAGGTCTGCTTGACATGCCAGTTTCATAATAGTCTCCTTGTCAGTCCTTCAACACCATTACTGAATAAGGCGCGAGGTCTACGATTTCATTGTAGGTTTGTCCGGTCAGCAGATCCGTCATCGGGTGATCCAGGGTGAGCATGGCCGGTTTGTTCTCTAGTTCGATGGCGATGATCCCTTGACCCGCCGGGCCTGAACGTGGCACGGTCAACAGGTTGGAAGTGGAGCCTGCATATGGGGGTATGCCCGCATCCCAGAGCAGGTGTTTGATGTCCTCGGTGGGGGGCATCGTGCCGAGCAGGATGACCTGACCTTTGCCCATGCGCTGCCGGGTGATTGCCGCCATCCCTTCCATCGGCCCGTCGGTGTAAGTTGCCAGGGCTTCAGCGCCGCGCAGCTCGAGCGCACAATACCAGACAGACCCGGTCGCGTCGCGCCCGTCTGCCCAACGGAACGAGAACTCACGCGGGTCAGCCGGCAGGTCAAACGGACAATAGACCCCTGCCCATTCTTCCAAAGACCCAAAGGGTGAGTGCGTGTATTTTGTGCCATCGACAGTGCGAACATCCGTCAACGGGCCGGCAATCCACGTGCCGCCTGCCTCGATCCAGCGTTTGAGCCGATCACGGAGATCGGATTCATCCAGAGCGGGCAGGAAGGGCGAACAGATAATTTTGTACTCATCAAGAATAGTTGCAGGGTCAATGACATCCACCCGAATGTGGGCTTCGTGCAGCGGGCGATAAAAGGCTTCTATCAATTTCCGGCCATAGTTGAAGCCGTTCACCATCGGTTGAAACTCGTACATCCACCACGCCAACTCGGAGAAGTGCAGGCCAACGCCGCTGAATGTCGGCTTTGTCCCGTTGATGAAATCCTGCGCGGCGCGAAAGCCCGCAGCCACCTCGCGCACCTCATTGATGATGTGTAGCGGTCGGCCGGAACTGGACACCACGGACCCATGCATCAGTTCGTGGCCGCTCCAATGGGCGCGCCACAGCCAGTACATATTGGCTTCACCACCCAGCGCAATCGGAATCCAGGAGTTGGCGCGGCAAAATCCTGGTTCTCGGTAGCCGTTGGCAGCCGTCGACCCGTTCCAACAGGTGGATGTCTCGGTGTTCCAGAAGGGGCGTTGCTTCAGGGGTCGCAGGTAGTCCATCCAGAACGTGGTTTCCCACAGGTTCTGGGGGGTGTTGTAATGGTTGAACTGGGCAATATCGAGCTTGCTCACCATATCGTGGTGACTGATGCCGTTTGTTGGCATCATGTCCGTTCCGATCGGTTGCTTCACTTTTTCATGCAGCACATCCGCCTGTGCATGGATGAAGGCGATATAAGAATCAGACTGAAATTCCATCCATGTCGTGAGCAGTGACGGATGATGCCACGTATCCGTGCGGGGATAGGGGATTTGGTCGAATGACTGGAATGCGAGGCTGAAGATATTCAACCCCCACACGCTGTTGAGGTTTTCAATCGTCGTGTAGCGCTTGCGCAGCCACTCGCGATACATGGATATGCATACAGGGCAGCGGCACCCTCTGCGGGAGGGGTGTGGATAAACTTCGTTATCGATCTGCCACCCGATCACGTTTGGATCATTGGCGAACTCATCTGCCATGCGCGCCACGATGCGCTCGCAATACTGTCTATAGACGGGGTTGTTGGGGCAGACGTGCCGGCGCCCTCCGTGCTGTGCGCGGACGCCGTCGCCGATATCCTCCATCGCCAATACCTCAGGGTGGTTTTCCACCAGCCAGATCGGTGGCGTTGCGGTCGGGGTGCCGAGGATCGTGGCAATTCCGGCGTTGCCTAGTTTGTCAACGACCAGGTGCATCCACTCAAAGTCAAAGCGGTTTTCGTCCGGCTCCATGCGCCGCCACGCAAACTCGCCAATGCGCATGACATTCATGCCCGCATCGCGCATCAGTCTAACGTCTTCATCGATCTGTTCGAGAGGCCAGTCCTCAGGGTAGTAGGCGGCGCCCAGATAGGGCGGTTGAACGCTTGTCATTGTGTCACTCCAGTCTGTGATTTTATCTTTCGTATGATCTCACCAAGTTGCGGCAGTTCCTGCATGGTTGCGCTCCCGCCGGGCTGTGACCACGGCAGTAACTGGTCAGAAGGGAATTTGCCTGCACGCAGGAAGACATCGAACGCCGCATCGATGCCCTTGATGGAGCAAAACTCGCTGGCGCCGTCTGGCGTTGGCGAGACAGAAACGTGATTCGCTGGAACCTGGTGAATGGCGCCTGCTGCAATATAGGCCAGGTCATTCAGCGCGACGAACGGTTGTGAATCGATGAGTCGTGTTGACGGGCGCGTCAGCGCATGCTCACCAGTCAAGTAGGCCAGATAGTCCTCAAGGTTATCGGCCAGCGATACAGCCGGCAATCGATAGGTTTCTGTGTCGCCGTTATTCCATTCTATTGTGTAACCATCGAATGTTTTGTAGGTGATGACCGCTTTATCGCACTCCAGACGCTCATAGTGCCGGTGCTCACCGACACAGGCATGCGACAAGGCAAGCCACAATTCGACGTTATCGGGCACACGCGTGCGCGCCTTGACAAACATCGTGTCGGGGCCTTCTATCGCATGCGCGCGGTAGAGTTCGGCCTGCACTTCGGCAAGGGTCGCCCATTGATCCAGGGCAGTGTGACCCGCCCAATAAAGCACGTTGTGAACATAGTGAGCCATGGCATTGCCAAAACAGCTGTCCAGCACCAGACGGTCATTGAGCATCAGGCGTCCCGCCCAGCTCGCGCGGGTGAAGTAACTGCGCGCCCGCGGCCATAGACCCGAAAAAGAGACGCGCCGGAGCGTGCCGAACTCGCCATCCACAAGATGTTGCTTTAGTTGACGGCGCGCTCGTTCGATGATGAAGTTGAACCCCACGTTTGTCAGGTGGGGCGCCGTCGCTTCAACAGCCAGCATTGCATCGAGTTCCTGGTAGTCAAGGGTGGGGGGTTTTTCAAGATAGACCGCCAGACCTTTCTCGATGCACGCCCGGTGCATTTCAGCATGCAACGGCACTGGGGTCGGGATCGTTACAAGATCGAGCCTGCTTGCGCACACGCTCAGCATATCCTGGTAATCGTCGAATACGGACACGTCACGGCGGGCAAAGTCAAGCGCCGCCATGCGATCGATGTGCTCGCCGGGGTAGGGGTCGCACGCGCACACCAGCTTACATTTACCGGAACTCTCAAGCTGTTTGACCGCGTCGTGATGCGATGCCGCAAACCCTCCCATGCCGATGATCCCGATACGGATCGGGGTTTCATACTTCATAATTCACACTTCATAATTTCCTTTAGAGTTCAACTGTAAGCATACGCCCGGCTTTGTCGGATTCCATACTGTAATGCAGATAGGCTTGAATGCGTGCGCCGTTGGCAAAGTCCGATGGGTCTTGTTTGCCGGTTTGTATCGAAGTGATGAATCGTTCGTAGTTGCTCGGGGTGGGTGGGCATTTCACGGTTTCCCATGTGTTTGTGTCAATATTTTCCGTGCCTGTGCAGATACGATAGTCATCGTAGGAGCGGTCAAGATCGATCTCAATCGCGCCCTTGTCGCCATACACGCGCGCGCGCAAGCTGTTGGCCTGCCCAACGGCCCAGCGTGATGCATGGACAGTGCCCAGTGCGCCGTTGGCAAAGGTGACCGTTGAGACAAAGCTCTCGTTTGCATCGAGAGGATACTCGCCAATCTGGTTGCCCGGTATGCCTTTGTCAAACGTTCGCAGGGTTGACTGGATACCCGCGATGTCGCCGACGAGGAAACTCGTCAAGTCATAAATGTGCACGCCGATGTCGCCGAGCACACCCATACTGCCATGCTTCGTAGACAGGCGCCACAAATAGCCTTCCTTTGTCTTCCAGTCGCCCCAGGCGTGACTCACCAGCCAGCTCTGCAGGTAACTTGATTCGACGTGCCGGATGTTGCCCAGGGCGCCGCTTCTCACGACCTCAGCCGCCGCCTGCAAGGCGCACGAGTTGCGGTAGGAGAAGTTGACCATATTAATCACACCGTTGCGTCTGACAGCCTCAAGCATGCGGCGCGCGTCCGCGAGGTTGGACGCCAGCGGCTTCTCGCAGAAAATGGGCACTCCCTTTTCAGCGACAGCAATCGAGATTGCGGCGTGGAACGCATCGGGTGTGACGTTGACTACGCCGTCCAACTGCTCTTTTTCCAGCATCTCGTGATAGTCGCTGTAGGTGTGCGGCACATTCCACTTCGCCGCAAAGGCTTCCCTGTGCTCAGCAGAGACATCGCAGCAAGCCGCGATCTGCACGTCTTTCATTGCGCTGTATTGTGTGGCGTGATGATTCGCCATTCCGCCTGTTCCGATAACACCGATCTTTACCATTTTGATTCCTTCCTTTGTAACCCATCGGCGCCCCATCTGTTTCGGTTGGCGTCGAGGCGCCGGCATGATCTGCCGTGTCACTCTATTAAATTACAACTGCGGAGAAATGTGATAGAACACACTTTATCAACATCAGCGCGAAGAAACGAGAAGGAGCACACGCTTGGATACACCTGAGGTTATCTCTATTGGAAATATGCTTGTGGAAGTCATGCGCGTCGATTTGGATCAGCCGCTTGACCAGCCCGGCGCTTTTGTCGGGCCTTATCCCAGTGGGGACACGCCCATCTACATCGACACCGTTGCGAGACTGGGCAGGCGAGCGGGTTTCATCGGGTCAGTTGGCAACGATAGTTTTGGCGAGTGTCTGATGAGCCGATTTGAGGCAGATGGCGTTGACACATCCTGTGTTGAGGTATTGGCAGACTATGCGACAGGCGTGGCCTTTGTGGCCTATTTCACGGGAGGAGGGCGCAAGTTCCTGTACCATTGGCGCCATGCGGCTGCGGGTCAACTCAACCCAGTCCAGGTGAAACCAGAGTATGTTGGCGGCGCGAAATGGCTGCATCTCACGGGTTGTAATCTGGCCGTGTGTGAGTCGGCGCGAGAAGCGTGTTACCGAGCGCTCGCCTGTTTCCCAGGCAGCGGCCGGGTCAGCTTTGACCCGAATATCCGCCCTGAAGTGCTGAGCGTGGAAGAGATTCGCGCCATTTGTCAACCTGTTCTTGATCGGGCGGATGTCTTCCTGCCGAGTCTCGGTGAAGCCGCACTGTTTACCGGCGCGGGCAGCGACGAAGAAGGTTGCCGGCAACTGGCGGCCCGTGGAAAAATTGTCGTTTTGAAAATGGGCGCGCGCGGGTGCCGGATATTTCATCGTGATACTGATATCCATGTGCCTGGATTTGAGGTCGTTGAGGTTGACCCGACGGGCGCCGGCGACTCCTTCTGCGCCGGTTTTACCGTTGCCATGATCGAGGGGATGGATATCTACAAGGCAGGGCGATTCGCGAATGCTGTAGGCGCGTTAGCAGTCACAAAAAAGGGCCCGATGGAAGGCGCACCATGGAGAGATGACGTCATCCGGCTGCTTTCGGTTTAACCGCATGCAGTATACTGGCGATTCATTAATAACCCGAAACCCTAAAATGCAATAAGAGGTGAAGCGTGGATAGAAGTATCAGCGAGATGGATATCAATAAAAGCGATGAACCAATTCGCTTATTTCAGTCTGATTTTCTGGAGTTCTTCACACACGTCCATCCGGCAGTCGTGTTGATTATCTGGCTGCCTGTTGCAGCCTACTTCCTTTTCAGCGAGGTCGCAAGGGTCGCACCGGGGACATCGGCGCTATATATCCCGATTGCGCTCGTGCTCGGTATTTTCCTGTGGACCCTGACAGAATATCTGATGCACCGCTTTTTCTTTCACTTCCATCCAAAAGAAGCGTGGGCGCAGAAGATATTCTTTTTGTTTCACGGTGTTCACCATGCGCAACCAGCGTGCAAGACCCGTCTGGTGATGCCACCCGCGGCCAGCATTCCTATGGCGTTGTTTTTTATCGTGGGATTTAATCTCGTGGTGGGCGCACTTTTTGGATTGCCACAATTGGTTGGCCCCTTGATTGCGGGGTTCATACTCGGCTACGTCGCCTATGACATGATCCACTACTCAACACACCATATGCCGATGTATGGGCGTGTGATGAAGTATCTCAAGCGATATCATATGCTGCATCATTTCAAAACACCTGAGCAGCGCTATGGCGTTAGTTCGCCTTTGTGGGACTACGTCTTTAAAACGTCAGCCGAGTAGCACTGTAAACAACAATAAAAGAGGCCGACCGGATATCCGGTCGGCCTCTTTTATTGTTGCCTGTTGAAAGGGATGGCTTACTTGGAAAGAATCGCGCGCACTTCGTCCAGTGTGCCGGCGGAACCGAGTTTCTGAGCCTTGTGGACAATAAACGCGGCGTACTCTTTCATGAACACTGCGCCGGGCTCGCGGAAGTCAAACTTCTCGGGATGGTCGCGGAAGAACTCGCGATGGACGCGCGTCCAGACCAGACGACCGTCCGTGTCGATGTTGACTTTGGTCACGCCGAGCAGTGCGGCGCGGTTGAACTGGTTTTCATCAACGCCTCTGGCGGATGGGTCGAGTTTGCCGCCGGCGCCGTTGATGCGCTCGACTTCCTCTTGCGGAACTGAGCTTGAGCCATGCATGACCAGCGGATAGCCGGGTAAGCGCTTCTGGATTTCGGCGATGCGCTCGAAGTGCAGACCCTGTGATCCACGGAACTTGTAGGCTCCATGACTGGTGCCTATCGCAACCGCGAGGCTGTCGCAGCCAGACTTCTCGACGAACACCTTGGCATCGTCGGGATCGGTCAGGCGGGCATCTTTCTCATCAACCTTGACATGCTCTTCGACGCCGCCGAGCATGCCCAGCTCAGCTTCGACGCTCAGCCCCTTCGCGTGGGCACGATCGACGATTCGGCGTGTGGTCTCGATGTTCTTCTCGAAAGGCTCATGTGAGGCATCGATCATCACCGACGAATAGAAGCCGGAGTCAATGCAGTCATAGCAGGTCTTCTCGTCGCCATGGTCGAGATGCACCGCATAAACGGCATCCGGGTAGGTTGAATCACACGCTCGAATCAGTCCTTCGAGCATCTTGACGCCGGCGTATTTGCGCGCCCCTTTGGATATCTGGATGATGAATGGCGCTTTGGCCTCCAGATTTCCTGTGAACAGGCCAATGGCCTGTTCCACGTTATTAATGTTATAGGCGCCAATGGCGAACTTGCCATAGGCGATTTTAAACAGATCAGCAGTCGTGACGATCATTTTGTATCTCCAGTATTATTTTGTTAGCGACAAAGCCGGGGAGTGCCAGGCCCGCGTTTATAAATGACTATCTCTCAATAATACACAAATATTCAAACTTTAGGATCACAGGGTGACAGGCTTCTCGCCGGCGGCGCTCAGCCTGGTCTTGGCTTCCTCATACACATCTGCGGGCAACGGGCCAGCCTCTGCAAAGCGCAGGTTCTCGGCCAAGTGCTCGGGATTCACTGTTCCCACGATGGTAGTGTGCATGTCGGGGTGGGAAAGCGTGAATCGCAACAGAAAGCCTGTGCGGGTTTCGCCTGGCCCAAGCAGCTCATCAAGTTTCGCCTTTTCCCAGATAGCCCAGCGATCCTTGTTGCCAAGACCGGCGTCTTCGGGCGCGCCGCGAGCGACACCGCCGCGGATAATGATCCCGGCGCCTGCAGTGGCGGCGCTTGAGATAATGTTCTCATGCTGGCGCTCAAGGGCGGAGTAGGGAATCTGGAACGACGCGAAGACGCCCCATTCAATATACTTCGTGATATGGGGCAGGGTGGATGAGATGCCGATCCAGCGGACCTTGCCCGATTGCTGGACTTCCTGCATTACTTTGACCAGGTCGGCCGCAACCACTTCCTCAACGGGCGCATTGTGAATCTGCCAGAAATCCACATAGTCTGTCTGCATTAACCGAAGGCTGGTTTCGATATTGTGCAGGAGGTTCTCACGCGTCCACACGTGCGGCGTGTCATCATGATCCCCTTTGTTGACAAACGTGCAGCCGCACTTGGTCGCAAGGTAATACTCGCTGCGACGGTTGCTGATGAATTTGCCGATGAATTCTTCGCTGCGACCGTAGTCGTACGAAGTGTCGATGAAGTTGATGCCTGAATCAAGCACGCGATTCAAGATTGTTTCTGCCTGTATGTCACTGACTGGGCGACCGCCCCAGACTCGCTGACCCCGGACTTCCATCGCTCCAAAACCAAGGGTCGTAATATTTAGGCCTGTTTTACCGAAGACACGTTTTTGCATTTGTTTCACCTGATACTGCTAGTATATGCATCTGGATAAGCGTAAATCGATTAGATATTATGATATAGAATTATTGCTTAATTATTCGGTCCCACGGAGGAACATAGATGAAAATCGTAACAGATTCTGCTGCTGATATACCCGTTGATGAGATTGCCTCGTTAGGAATAACCGTGGCGCCGCTCTACATCACATTCCCGGATCGAACTGTCAGTTCCGCTGACATCACACCGGATGAGTTTTATAACCAACTGGAGCGCCTTGCGCCGCGCATTCCGACAACCTCGCAGCCGTCGCAGGGGTCATTTCTGGACATTTATAACGAACTCGCCAAGTTTGGTGAAGAGATACTTGCGATCCACGTCTCGTCGGGCCTCAGTGGAACGATTCAATCGAGCCGGCTGGCGGCCAAAGAGATCACAAAGCCGCTTATAACCGTTGTCGACAGCATGACCCTGTCTGGTGGAGAACGGTTTCAGGTGATCGCTGCGGTCGCGGCGGCAAAAGCGGGATGGGCAACCTCTAAAATCATCAGCATGCTCAAGGGACTGCAACAGAAAACAGAGGTGATCTACACGCTGGAAACGCTGGATTATCTTGCGCGTGGCGGGCGCATCGGGCGAGTTGAGGCGCTTGCCGGAAGTCTGCTGAAGATTAAGCCTGTGATCAATGTCAATAAGGACGACGGCAAATACAGCACGGTAGGGAAGGCGCGCACGCTGCAACGCGCACAGGGAATGATTGGCGATCATCTCGCGACTGTTTACGGTGACGTGCCTGTGTGGGTATGTGTTCTACATGGCCGATTCGAAGCCCAGGCGGAAGCGTTGGCCGCGCTATTGCGAGAGCGTTTGAGATGCGCAAAACTTGAGATTCTGCGCATCTCACCAGTGCTTGGCGTGCACACCGGGCCCGGCATTGTCGGGGCGGCTGTCGTGCCCATGTCCTTGATGACCGAAGCCGGCGTCGCGTAGAAAACCTACGCAGCAGGCGTTGGCCCGGTGCCAGCTGGAATTTCCAGCCGGCGTAACCAATTTTTATAATCCGACAAGTTATGGGGTCTTTTTCCTGATAGATAATGATTTCGCATAGGCACTAGATTATTTATTACAGAATCAAGCAACCACATACTAGAAATAGATCCCTCCGAAATCCGGCCAATCACGCTAATTCCATTCGGCACAATCGAAAAGTCACTCGCAAAAAGAGAACGATCAACGCCTAAGTCAGTTATCACAACATGCCCCTGAACGGGGCTGCGCGTATCATTGACCGCGATAACTGAGTGCATCCCGTCAACTGGTTCTGCGATCATCACACATACATCCGTTTGCACGCGTTTGATGTACTCGTAAGCTAATTTACGACGATTGTAATAGTCAACAATTGCATCTGAGATGATCGGCCAACCATCACGCAAGTTCCACCACAGAATCCCCGTGCGACGCCATTTGGCCTGTCTGAACCACTCAATGAAGAATTTTTTGGCTTCCGCCTGAATAATCTGTGACGCGAGAACGTAGTCATCCAGATTGTCCGGGACTGAGTCGAACAGTACCTTGATCTGGTTCGTCATCAGTTGAATGCGGTAATTAAAGTCCTCAACATTACGGTGGGGGCGCGTTGCATGTGTAATCCACTGATCGTTATCATGCCAGGGCCAGACATAGCCTGGGTCAAGGAACTGTTCAAGCGATCGACGATCGGGACAACCGTGATAGCCAATCTCGCTGGCAAAATGAGCCAGTGATGATGTATAGAACGACCCCTTGAAATCGGTTCGCGGCCCCCACAGGTGCTGTTCCGGTTGCGCGTTGTAAGGGTGTGGCAACTGGTTAATTTTCTTTTGCGCGCGCACATATTCCGGGCTGCTGTAGGGTGAACTCGGCAGGTAATCCCTATAGGGATCCAGACGACGCACAACCTCTGGCAACACCTTGCGGCTCAGGATATCGGTGTTTGGATCCACTACTGCGCCGGCCCACTCATACGTCTCATCAATCTCGTTGTTACCCGCCCACAACGCCAGGCTGGGATGATTACGAAGGTCCTTCACAACGCTTTCCGCTTCGTGACGAATCACTCGCGCAAAAGCATCCGTCTGAGGGTAGATCGCGCAAGCCATGGCAAAGTCCTGCCAGACAAGCACACCAAGTTCGTCGCAATAATCGAAAAACGGATGATCTTCGTAGACGTTACCGCCCCAGCACCGGATCATGTTGCAGTTGAGATCAGCAATCATAGCCATCGCGTTTTTCAGATGGGTATGATCGCGGGAGTGGAGCGCGTCCTGAGGCACCCAATTCGTGCCCTTGATGAAGATACGCTCGCCATTCACGACGAAAACGAACTCGCCGGGCTGCTCAAGCGTCGTCAGATCGGTATACCGACACTCAACCGTTCTGATACCGATGCGCGTGACATGCGTGTCAATCACCCGATCGTCGCCATCGAGTAATTCAAGTGTTGCGTCATATAACGGCTGACTCCCATAACCACGCGGCCACCACAACTCGATGTCGTCAAGGTTCAGCTTGGCGCGACCATGTGTGCCAACAACCGGATAAGTCTTTACATGCGCGCGTGTTGCGTGTGCAAGTGTCAAGCGCACCTTCAGCGCATCAATATCAGTGAGCGTCGTTGAAAAGTTCCAGTCGACGGCGACAGTGGCAGTGTGCGCGGCTGGATCGACCTTCAATGTTGCCCAGTAAACGGAATCCCAGCGGGTTGGCTCCTGGACTTGCAACACCACATCGCGCCAGAGACCGGCGCTTACCAGGCGCGGCAGGATGTCCCAGCCGTACATATGCGGAGCCTTGCGCACATTGAGCGATTCCCAGTTTGGACCAAACGCGAAGTTGATGGATTCGGGTTTGTATTTGCGCCCACGCAAAACCGCGGAATAAATGCGCACACGCAACTCATTCAGTTCGCCATTCGGCCGTAGATCGCTGCTCACATCGCAGGCGTATGCAATGAGCATGTTCTGATTGTTACCCACGTGCACACCATTCAGCCATATATCGGCAATGCAGTCCAGCCCCTTAAATACCAGTTGGACTGTCTGACCCTTCTCGATCAACGGGGAAGGGAAGGCGCGCCAATAGATCCACTCATAGGCCTCATAGGGTCGAAGCAGATAAATGTTGTTACCGACGGAGAGTTCTGGAAGCACGCCCGCGCGAACGAGGTCGAGTTCAACATTTCCAGGCACAGTTGCCGGGACACTCGGCCAATCTGCTGGTGCTTCAGGTGAAACCAGTTCGCCCTCGCGTTGTGGGCCATACGCCAGTTGCCATGCGCCGTTAAGCGTTATTTCTTGCATCATTCAGAACCTCAACTCAGCTTGCCGATAATACGGGTTACGGATGCTGCCGGGAGTTGGACATGCATCGTCGAACCATCCACGTGAGACGTCTGCGGTTCTGATAATGTCACCGCGTCGGGATTCGCAAACGTGTTATGCGCATGGATATCGTTGTTAACCAGCCGCACTATCTCGACATCACCCAGCATTCCGCCTGTGAGCGCAATTTCGAGATCAAGCGCCTGTTCGGGATGGGTGTTCACCACGGTAATACACAACACCCCGTTCTTCACGGACGCAGAACCTTGCGCCGCCTGCAAAGCTACGAGGCTCCTGTCGATAAATTGATCGCGGCAAAACTCAGCAGACGCGCCTCCATCACTGATGACATCCGCATGAGAAACCAGGCGCACCGCCTGAGCATCCTTATGAGGTTGATACAGATCGTAGATCAGATAAGTGGGCGTCTTGATGCAACGATCCTCCTGCACAAGCAGCAACGCCTGTAACACGTTGATTAGCTGTGCGATGTTCGCCATGTAAATCTTGTCAGCATGGTTGTTGAAGATATCCAGTGTGAGTGCGGCGACACAGGCGTCACGCATCGTATTCTGCTGATACAGACCTGAACCGGGCTTGCCGCTTTCAACCGGATGCCACGTTCCCCATTCGTCCACGATCAGGTTGACGTTGCGTTGGGGATCGAATTCATCCATGATCGCGCGGTGACCAGTAATAATCCCTTCAATTGCGGCTGAACGCGCCAGAAGCTCTAACCACTGCGCGGATGTGTACTCAGTGGCGGTCCCCGCCGTTCCACAGTAGAAGTGAGCGGCAAGTGACTGAACCGTGCCAAGGTGATTCCAGTGCTTATTCTTGAAATAATCCATCACCTTGCGTGTCCACACCCAGTCGTTGCCTGAAGCGCCGCACGCAATACCGTGGACAGCTGTGCCGGAGTAATCAAACATAGAGGTGCGCATACGGGTGTATGTAGCCGCGTACGACTCGGGATCCATACGCCCGCCGCAGCCCCAGTTCTCATTGCCTACCGCCCAGAATTTCACGTCGAAGGGTTCGGCAGAACCGTTCTCTCGGCGTTCCTGACTCAGGCTGGAGTCGCCCACGAAGTTGCAGTACTCCACCCAGTCGCCAATCTCCTGTGGCGACCCGGATCCTGCATTCCCGGTGAAATACGGTTCAGTGCCAATGGCGCGGCAAAACGCCATGAACTCATGCGTCCCGAAAGTGTTGGGCTCAGGCGCCATGCCCCAGTAGTAGTTAATGCGCAGCGGGCGCCTGGCTCGTTCGCCAATGCCATTGCGCCAGTGATACCCATCCGCAAAGCATCCGCCCGGCCAACGCGTCACGGGAAGATGAAGCGGCTGGAGCGCTGCCACAATATCCTTGCGGATACCGCCGAGGTTCGGAATCTTTGAGTCCTCACCGACCCAGATTCCGGGGTAGATCAACTCGCCCAGGTGCTCAGCAAATTGACCATGCAGATAGGGACTGATTGTTCCGATCTTCTCATTGACTATTACATCGACTTTTTGAGTGCTATTCAACATAAATCATCTCCCGCAACTCCAGTCTTTCACTACATACCGCACAGGGTACCGACGGCAATGCCGCCTGGCATGCCGCCGGTAAAAGGTCGCCGGAACAAAGATGTCGGAACAGTTGACAGCCGACTTAGCGCGGATTTGGCACAAACTCACTGCCACGACAGCGCTTCAGATAGTTCAAGCCAGCCACCTGACCCGTCATCTCAAGCTTGCCGCGATATACAGGGTCATGCCAGCCTTCGATATCAATCGATCCACGGAAACCGCCCAGGCGCAATTCACTGATGATGTCTGTCCAGTTGGAATCGCCAAATCCGGGTGTGCGGTGAAACGCAAACGGCACAGGCCCATCCACGCCAAACTTGCGCACGACGTCCCACTTGATCGTGCAGTCCTTGCCATGCATATGGAATATCTTACTCACCCAGTCATGAAGCTGCGGAATAGGGTCAATCAGACTGACCATCTGATGGCATGGTTCCCACTCAAGTCCCATGTTGGGGGAAGGAACTGCATCAAACATCATCTGCCACGCCGTCGGGTTATGGGCGATATTCCAATCGCCGCTCTTCCAGTCGCCGTCCATATCGCAGTTCTCAAACGCGATACGGACATTGTTGTCTTCAGCCATCTGCGCAAGCGGCGTGAAAATCTCTTTGAAACGCGGGATCGATTGATCGATGGGGCGACCACGCAGCCTTCCTGTAAACCCACTGACAATGTCAGCGCCAAACAGGTGGGCGGACTTGATCAACATGTCCCACCCAGCCAACGTCTCGAGATCAATTGGCGTTGTCTCAAGAGGATTGCCGAAAATCGAAAGGGAACTGATCCTGGCGCCTGTATCAGCCAACACAGCGTTTACTTCGTCAGCCAGCCTGTGTATATCTGTCGCGCCGATGGTTTGCCAGAATGTAATTGAGAAACTCTCAAAACCATACGGCAGGATCTGTTTAATGTAGTTTGCCGTATTCTCGTTTCCGTTCACCAAAGTACCGATGCGAATATCTTGATTGTCAAGTTCGAGTTGCATTGCATTTGCCTCCAACGTAAGCATGTCTCACTGGGATTATAGCCACGCCGCTAAAACTGTGGATTGGGATAAACTTTGGCCATGAGCACGATCAATAGCACGATCAATAAACAATTAACGCCTGTCTCGTTTACTGAAGTCAAACTGGACGACGTATTCTGGGCCCCGCGCATTGAAACGAACAGGTTGAACACGATCCCTGCCGAATACAAGATGTGCGAAGACACTGGCAGGGTCGCGGCATTTGACCTGAAGTGGAAACAGGGCGACCCGAATCCCCCGCATATCTTCTGGGACTCAGACATTGGCAAATGGATCGAAGCCGCCAGCTATTCCCTCGCAACTCACCCCGATCCAGCACTCGACGCGCTAATTGATACAGTGATTGCAAAGATCGCTGCGGCACAGCAACCCGACGGCTATCTGAACACGCATTACACACAGGTGGAGCCACATGCGCGCTGGTCAAACCTGCGGGATTGCCATGAGCTTTACTGCGCAGGGCATCTGATCGAGGCCGCCGTAGCGCACTACCAGGCCACTGGGAAGTCCAGTCTGCTGAATATATTGCGGCGCTATGCCGACACTATCGACCAGACTTTCGGGGTAGAAGAAGGAAAGAAGCGCGGGTATTGCGGGCACGAGGAAATCGAACTGTCGTTGGTCAAACTGTATCACGCGACCGGTGAGCAGCGTTATTTGAACCTCGCGAAGTACTTCATCGATGAACGCGGCTGTCAACCTTATTACTACGATCAGGAGGCTCATGCGCGCGGCGACGATCCTGCGAAATTCTGGGCGCTCAACTACTCCTATATGCAAGCCCATACCCCTGTGCGCGAACAACGCGAGGTTACCGGGCATGCCGTTCGCGCGATGTATCTCTATTGCGCCATGGCCGACCTGGCCAATGAAACAGGCGACCTGGAATTGCTCAGCGCATGCGAGAGCTTGTGGGAGGATTTGTGCCTCAAGCGCATGTACCTTACCGGCGGTATCGGGCCATCTGCCTCCAATGAGGGCTTTACCACCCACTATGACCTGCCCGACTTAACCGCCTATGCAGAGACATGCGCGGCTGTGGGTCTGGTCTTCTGGAACCATCGCTTACTCCAGTTTGAAGGCAACGGAAAATACGCCGATGTCATGGAAAAGGCCTTGTACAACGGCACGATCAGCGGCGTTTCGCTGGATGGGCAGCGGTTTTTCTACGAGAACCCGCTCGCCAGCACCGGTAAGCATCATCGCAAAGGCTGGTTTGATTGCGCCTGCTGCCCGCCCAATATCGCCCGCATGATCGCGAGCGTTGGCGAGTATATGTATTCACAGGGGGATGAAGACGCCTGGGTGCACCTGTACGCCCAGGGGCAGGCCAGACTGACCGTTGGCGGCAAGAAACTGACAGTCCAGCAACAGACTCGCTATCCGTGGGATGGCACGGTTGATTTTAAGATCACACCTGAGCAAGCATTCGCATTCGGGCTGCATCTGCGTATTCCTGGATGGTGCCAGAGATTTGAGCTGTGCGTCAATGGCACACCAGTCGATTCAGCATCTTTGTCAGTAAATGGTTACGTGAAGATTAACCGGGTATGGCAAGCCGGTGACAGCATCAAACTTGTGCTCGATATGCCAGTCCAATTTGTCGTTGCGCATCCCAACGTGCAGCAAATGGCGGGCAGGGTTGCCGTCCAACGCGGGCCGGTGATCTATTGTCTGGAAGGGGTCGACCATATCCAGGCGCCGCTGGATGACATTGTCGCGCGCGCAGATGTCCCTGCGTCGGATCAGTTCACGCATGAGTTCCAGCCAGACCTGTTGGGTGGTGTTGTGGTGCTCCGTGGCAAAGGCATGCTCAGCCCCAAACTCAATTGGGATAACTCCCTATATCAGTTCATCCCCCATCTATCCCAGCAACAGACACCCGTCCCCTTGACGCTCGTCCCATACTACGCCTGGGACAACCGTGCACCTGGTGAAATGAGGGTTTGGATCAGGACGCTATAGGTGTGAAAAGCTGTAATTGTGCAACAATAAATTATCTACGCTAAACCATTAGATTTTGATTTTATGTATCACTATGTGGTAA
>CAIXPS010000498.1 GCA_903921365.1 uncultured bacterium
CATCCCCATCCATATCGTTAACGGCGTTGGATTATCACAAGGAGCGGCGCTGTATGCCGCCGGATTTGGCGGGACTGTTCAGACGCGCCGCGCCCAGCTACTGGCTTATGGGGATGCGCATGGACTGGCGCTGGCGCGCGCGTTCACCCAGGCCAAGATCACGAATCAGGTCAACATACTCAAATACCTGGGCAAGAACCGAAAAACGAGCGATCCGGCAACGTATAAAGTGCTGAAGCAAAAGGAACAGGATGTTGCGGATCATCTGAACGAATTGGATGCAAGCAAATGGAGCAGCATTGATGCGGCACGCCCTGCGCTGCTTTCGATTGAAGGTCGCGCAGCCAAAAATTACTGGGAAGCAGTCAAACAGATCATCCCGGCTGAAATGAACTGGCCAGGGCGGCGTGGTCGTGGCGCGCGCGACCCGTTGAATAGCGCATTGAACTATGGCTACGCCATTCTGGCGCGCATAGTCGAACAGGCGGCCGTCTGTGCCGGGCTGGACCCATTCGCGGGTTTTATTCATGTGGATCGACCGGGTAAACCAAGTTTGACGCTGGATCTGATCGAGGAGTTCCGCCAGTCGGCGGTGGATCGCACGATTCTTGGCATGGTGGGCAACCATATGGCGTTGGAGGTGCTCGAAAACGGCATGCTGAGTGACGAGACGCGGCGCGGGCTGGCGGAGAAGATTGTGGCGCACATCGAACAGGGCACTGAACGTTATGAAGGCAAGAAACACAATCTGCGCGAAATCATCCAGACGCAGGCGCGCCATCTGGCGACCTTTGTGCGCGGCGACCGCCCCGTATATGAGGGCTATGTAATGAAATGGTGACGCCAAATGAAGTGCATACTGATCTACGACATTCCAAAAGACCGCATTCGCATTAAGATCGCGGATGCCTGCATGGATTATGGCATGCAACGCATTCAGTTCAGCGCGTTCTGTGGCAACCTGGCGCGAACACATCAGGAGGAGTTGATCCAGAAGGCGCGTAAACGGCTGGGAAAAAATGCGGGCAAAGTGTATCTCTATTGCATCGGCGAGAAGGAATGGGCGCAGCATATCGAGGTGCTGTGCGAACCGAAGGCGATGGTAGAAACCGCAGCAGCTATTGTGGGTGCAACCACCGGGGGTAAGGGGAGCAATGCAACATAACGAGAATAGCACAACCTTTGAGGAGATCGACTATGTGACAGTCACCGATCTGAAACAGATGGGGTACTGTCAACGGATCGTGTTTTACCATTATTGCCTGCCGGGGATACAGGCGGCGCGCACGTTTAAGATGGAGGCAGGAACTGCGGCGAATGATCAGACTGAGGAAATGGAGCATCGCCGAGGCTTGCGCGCCTACGGGTTAAAAGCGGGAGAGCGCGAATATGACGTATGGCTGGATTCGCCCATACTTGGGCTGAACGGCCGGTTGGACATGCTTATCCGCACTCCTGACGAAATCATCCCGGTGGACTATAAAAATAGCACAGCGGTGATCCAGCCCGGAAACCGATATGAACGCACACAGTTGCGACACAATTGGGAAGTGCAGTTGGCGGCATATGCCATGTTGATTGAAGAGCGGCAATTGCAGTCAACGATGCAACCTATACAACGGGGTTTTCTGTACTATATTCCGCTGAAGCGCGCTTATCCAGTGGAGATAAGCACGGAATTACGCAGCGAGGTCAACGATCTGTTGCGACTGTTGCGAGAGATGGTTCGCACCGAGGCCATGCCCGATCCAACGCCAGTGCGCGGTCGTTGTCAGGCTTGCGAGTTTAATCGCTTTTGCAACGATGTATGAGTACGGAGGGGTCATTAGATGTGTCGCAAAGGTACCCTCTTTTCATGCAGAATGAGCTTATCGAAACAAGCTGGCAAAAGCAGCATAAACACGCGCCATGTTGCCACAGACGACCGCTCAGAAGGGCTCAAATTGAGGCGAAGGGGACGGTAAAGGGCAGAAATGCCCTTTTCTGCCAATGCAGTATAATCGGTTCCAAGCACATAAACCCGATTGAGGGTACTGAAACTCTTGCGCCCGGGTGTTGTGTTTTTGCGCCCTGGCGTTCCAAGCACATAAACCCGATTGAGGGTAC
>CAIXPS010000499.1 GCA_903921365.1 uncultured bacterium
CCTGCTATGTGGGCTGAGACTGGCGCTGCTGAGCAAAGTCATTTTTAACTGGAGAGAAAAATGGTCTATTCAGAATCTGAGTTAAAAATTTTAAATGAAGCTACGAAGCTGATTGCCCTAGATACTCAGTTAGTTGAGCGATTAAGTGCTTTGGTGGCAATTCATGAGACAGAAAAAGTAGCTCTGCCGAGGCAAATAAGCCTTAACATTAATTGTGTAAAGAGCTTTGCGTGAAAGGTCAGAGAGGCCTCGGCCTACTAGAAGTCCTAGGTGCTTTAGCGGTTTCATCAATCCTGATGACATCCTATACGCGCATGGCCACCGACAGTGGTAAGCAGATTAAAGGCACCGCTACCGCACAAAACTTCAAGCAAGTGTACGATGCGGGCTCTCGTTATATTAAAGATAACTACGGTGTTTTACTGACCTCAACGCCAGCAACCATTACTACTGGTATGCTGGTATCGACTGGCTATCTTCCTACTACGTATTCAGGGTTAAATCCTTACGCACAGTCGACGACTATTCGCGTCACTATGCCTTCTGCAAATAACTTGCAAGCGGTGGTGATGACCTCTGGCGGTACCGCTATTCCAGAAGCCAATGCGCCTGTTATTGCTAGTAAAGTCGGTTCAGCAGGTGCTTATTTTCCGGTATCCACACCTAATACCGCTAAAGGTGCTTATGGCGGTTGGTCGTTAGACCTGACAGGCTCAAGTCCAGGCGCAGGACATCTGGCCGGCTTAGTTTTCTATAATAATGGCGATTTAGTTTCAGACTACTTACAGCGCCATCAAGTGCCTGGACATCCTGAAGTTAATGAGATGTTTACGGCGATCAACATGAATAGCAATGATATTAATAGTGCGAATAATGTTAATACGGCTAATGTTAATGCAACCAACAGCCTAAACGCGAACAACGCGACTTTAGCCGCAGGCAACAGTCTGCATATAGGCAGCTCTATCTATTATGGCGATGGCGCCAATTCAGCTACGAGGCAGTCTGGCGGTCTCTATGTGCAGAGTCAAGATGGCTCTTCAACACGATGGAATGTTGATGGTTCAGGTAATACCTCTCAAGCTGGATCGGCGAATGTCTCTGGCTCAGCCAATGTAGCGGGAAGTGCGACAGTATCAGGCGCAGTAACCACTCAATATCTATCAGATGCCAATAACGGCGGCTATTACGTTGATCCCAATGGCACTATCCGAACTAACTACACCGTTCAAGACAATAACTATGTTAATGGCTGGACGCAAGCGGACACCTATTACGACAGATACAACAACGGCTACTATGTTCAGCCTGGTCGCACCAATAGATTAGCCCAAGTCAACGCGGACAATCAAAGCACGATTGGCAATAACGCGGCCAATACATTTCAGGTTAATGGGGTAGCTACCGCAGGGCAGGGATGCTCTCCAAATGGCTTGGTGGCTCAAAATGGTACTGGGTCTCCATTAAATTGTGTGTCGGGAGTTTGGAGTGCGGCTGGTGGATCAAATATAGAAATTCTTAATGTTTCGAATGGAACAACTTATACGCGTAATTATAGCGGAAAAGTATTAATTGAGTATCATGGAAACTGCTTTCAAGGCGTTTGACTATAAGTATCTTCATAAACTTTGCCAGGTTCCTCTGGCCTTGGAGTTCCTGCTCTGCCCTTTTACCTTCGTAATATGTAAGTGGCTGGTAGCGCGCGTATCTAAATTCGGAAATCAGTAAACGAATTGTTTCATCGAAGATTTCGTTCTCTTGCTTGCTGAACTTGTAAAAGAGGGGCTCAGGATCTTTGACCTCGGGAAACTTGAGCCCTTGTTGTTCCATATCCGTGCTGTAATACTTTCTGATCTCCGTTCTCGTCCGACGAATCATCAGATACTTGAGAACATTATCACGGGTTGCCTTGGCGTTGTCTTGAATGGTCTGAAAATAAAGTTCGCGATCAACCTGTCTGTCTAATCCTTTGAGTTTCTTTTCAAGGCCTGCAAAAAATGATTCAAGGTTGCGCAAGTTCGGAATGGTACTCGCTTTGCCGTTTTGGAAGAGCTTGACCTGGCTGAGAATATCTCGCGGCGTGTTGTTCAGGGGTGTGGCTGAAACAAGGATCACTCGCTTGCCCCGGCAAATCTGAGCGAGGGCTTCGTAGCTCTGTGTGGTCTCTGTTCGGAAACGGTGTGACTCGTCAATAAATACATTAGTGTACTTTGATATGTCACGCGCCAAGAGATGATCGAGTTTGCCGAGTGACTCAAACTCAGTTTGCCGGATTTGAAAGTCACTAAACACGTTCGGCCAAGAACCTCTTTGGTCTTTATTCAGCAAATGCGGTGGGGCGATGACCAAATGGCGTCCGTCGAGCTGCTGCGCCAACAAAGCTGCCATGTATGTCTTGCCTAATCCAACAACATCGGAGAGAAATACTCCACCATATTCATCGAGTACTTTGCGTGCATTGAGAACTGCCTCTTCCTGATATTTTAGTTTCATAAAACCAGTCGGTACATAAATATCACCCAGCTCTGAAGGGCGGTTTAGTTCATTGCGAAAATACTCATAAAGGAATTTGAGATATAACTCATAAGGGGTGAAATGAGCAAAGGGCGACCGGTTGACGATGGTGTCTTCATAAGGCTGGGAGACATCCACGGCAACAGCCCAAAGCTCTTTAAACTTGGCGATGGCAAAATCGTAGTCGGCGCGGTTTTTCAACTCGACGTTGAACTCGAGGTTGTCCTGCAGGCCAGATTGGGTAAGGTTGCTTGAACCTGTGATTACCCGGCCTTTGTCCATAAACCCCTCGTTGAAG
>CAIXPS010000500.1 GCA_903921365.1 uncultured bacterium
ATCCGTTTAGTGGCAAGGTGGTCACAGGTGGCATCGTGACCGCGAAGGACTCATCCTGGTTGCTCAGTTGGACGGTGAACCGACAGCCACACTTCAAGCAGCAGTCCAAGGACCAGATTGTGGTGTGGGTCTACTCGCTGTTTGTCGAACAACCCGGCGATTACGTGAAGAAGCCGATGCAGGACTGCAGCGGCGAGGAGATCACCCAGGAATGGCTTTACCACCTGGGCGTACCGGTCGAGGACATCCCTGAACTGGCTGCAACCGGCGCGATGACCGTGCCGGTGATGATGCCTTACGTGACTGCGTTCTTCATGCCACGTCAGGCTGGTGATCGCCCGGATGTCGTACCAGCGGAAGCGGTCAACTTCGCCTTCATTGGCCAGTTCGCGCAATCCAAAGAGCGCGACTGCATCTTCACCACCGAATACTCCGTGCGAACACCGATGGAGGCTGTTTACACGCTGCTCGACGTCGAGCGCGGCGTGCCGGAGGTATTCAACTCCACCTACGACATCCGCATGCTCCTGGGGGCGACCGGCCGCCTGCGCGATGGCAAGGAGATCAATATCCCGGGGCCTGCGTTCGTGCGTAACCTGCTGATGAACAAGCTCGACAAGACCCAGATCGGCGCACTGTTGCGAGAATTCGGGCTTGTCACGGACGGTTGACAACATTTCTTCGATGTCAGTCTTATTACTTTTTGCCGATAAGGTTTAAAGAGTAGAGGTGAACCAAAATGAAAAATAGAGAAGATTCTTCTGTCAACGTTTATCTCAATGGTCTTGGCTTGGGCTCCATTGCCGCTGCAATGTATTTGATCCAAAAAGCGGACTTTAATCCATCCAATATCCATATCTTTGAGCAAATGGGTGCCAAGGATCTGGTTGGAGGAAGCTGTGATGCCTCAGAGATGACGGTAGACGACCAACCTGCATACTTTATGCAGGGCAGTCGCATGTTTGAAGACAAGGTATATCCCTGTACCAAAGAACTGTGGTCCATCATTCCGTACAACGATAATGAATCGTGTCTGGAAGACCATCAAAAGAACCTTGAAGAATGCAGAGTTCACACGGTCGTTCGCCTTCTGCATGAGAACGGCAAGAAGGACACCGGATATCAACTGGGTCTGAACACGGCTGAAAAATTGAAGATGGCGAAACTTCTGGCCACACCTGAGTTCTTGATTCCAGACGGTGCAAAGATTACGGACATCTTTGGGGAAGCCTTTTTCACCAGTAATTACTGGTACATGTGGCGGGCACTTTTTGCCTTCCAGCCGTGGCATTCTGCGGTGGAAATGAAGCGCTACATGCACCTCTTCTTTCACGAGATGCCGAACATGAACACGATGGTTGCTCTGGAGCGCACCCGCTATACCAACTTCCATTCGTTTATCCTGCCCGCCCTGCGCTTCATGCAGAAGAAGGGCGTGAACTTCCACTACAACTGCAGGATCTCAGATGTAGACTTCGAGATCGACTCCGGGGGCAAGGAGAGGAGGGTCGAGCGCATCCACCTTGAGACCGAGAGCGGCGAGCCCAAGCCCTCCATCCAGGTGCGCGACACCGACCTGGTCTTCCTGACCATCGGCTCCATGATCAGCAACGCCTCGTTCGGCGCCCACGACCTCCCAGTGGACAAGCCCGCGGTCGGCAGCCAGAACCTTGGCGGAGCATGGACGCTGTGGAAAAAGATCGCTGCCAAGCAGCCCGACTTCGGCCGCCCCGACCAGTTCCTGCGCGACATCTCGCAGTCCAAGATGATGACCTTCACCGTCACCTTCCGCGGAGGATTGTTCCAGCGCAAGTTCGAGTGGTTAGTGGAGCGCCAGATGGGTCGCCAGAGCCCGCTGCCCATCACCGCCTCCCCGTGGATTTTGCACCTCCACACGTACCGCCAGCCCGTGTTCCCCGACCAGCCCCGGGACACGTGCGTCATCTGGGTGACGGCGCTGCGGGACAACAACATCGGCACGTTCGTGAAGAAGACCATGCCTGAGTGCACCGGTCGCGAAATCCTGGAGGAGCTGTTGGGTCACCTGCAGTTCGACCAGGACGAGGTGGAAAAAAACGAGATCCTCGACACTTCCACCTGCATCCCCTGCATGCTGCCCTACTGCATCAGTCAATTTTTCAGTAGAGCCAAGGGCGACCGTCCTGCGGTGGTGCCGGCGGACTCAAAGAACTTCGCGTTCCTCGGGCAGTTTGTAGAGATTCCCAACGGCATCGTGTTCACCACGGAGTACAGCGTGCTGGGCGCGATCCTTGCGGTCAAAAAGTTCGTCAAGCCGTCGCTGGTGGTGCCGCCAATGTACTTCGGGCAGTACAATCCCCTCACGTGCATTTCAGTTGCGCGTGCTTTGGCCCGCTAGGTGTCCTCAGCCAGCTGGAGAATACCGGCCCCGCCGCCGAAACTGGCTGCTCTCGCCCCCAACGCTTTTCCGACAGCAACCTGACGACCGCCGACAACACCATTGGCAAGAATGTTAAAAGCTATTTTCTGAACTCGCGGACTTTTCCTCGGAAAAAGTCTAAATCAATTGACATTCTTGCATAACGCCTTGTTATCTCAACTGATCGATGGCCGAGAAGTTGCTGTAGTACCTCCAGCCGCAGGCCGGCGTTGAGCATATCGGTTTTGCAAATGTATGGCGCAGACAATGAAGGCTGTAGCCCTTGTGGGACAAACCTGCTGCATAAAGGGCGTTTCTCATAACATTCCAGGCGGCGACATAACTGATCGTCTTCCTTGATCGGCTGTAAAACAAGAAAGGCTGGGAAGTATCTCGTATTGCCAGCCATTTCTCCAGTGCCTCTTTTGCGTCCTCATTGAAATAGACGACTCTCCCCTGATAGTTCTTCTCCCCTTGATAAAGAAGAATTTTTTGATCAGACATGTGGATATCC
>CAIXPS010000501.1 GCA_903921365.1 uncultured bacterium
CGAGGTATTTGGCGGTATTATGGAGAACAAGTGCCAAAGTCTGCTTCAGGATTTTTTCCGCGAGCTGCGCCAAAAACCCTAAAAATAGCCCCTATAATCGGGTAACAGCGGCGCATTACTGCGCCACCGTCCCCTAAGAACCCAGCGTACGACTTTCACCGTACTGGGCTCAAGCCTCGCAAAAGCACATTGCTGTACCCAGTAAAGACAAAACTCTCTTTACCTCTATATTCGGACTGCAGCCTGCTCGATCATAATGATCTTGATGGTGCACATACGGAGAAATCCGCATTTATTTGCTTTCCACCATTATGCAGGTTCTCCAGTATTCCTGTAGCGCGAGACCACGAGGAATTCTGCCCGCTTTCGCGTGGAGTAATGTTACAACCCCTATCCATCCGATTACAGGGTGGCATTCGCTTTCTCCTCGATCTTTTGCCCACATTTCCCTGGTCGTCCCTTACGGTTCGATTGCCCGACATCCTTGGGCGGAAATATGGGTTTAACGTGTTCCGCGTAACGAATATGCGAATGAGTTAGGCTCTGTCTTTTCACCGGCGGGGATTATTGTCAGTGTAAGTCCAGACTTAAAGGAACTCACCTACCCGCTTACCTTTTGGTTCGAGCCTGTCAGTAACTTTGGCTCGTTCTTATTAACGATGTTTATCAACAGTTCACATGTGTTAGCCATGACACTCTAGCCTTCGCCCCTCTCCGCCTGTTACTGGCAGATTCAACCTTCCCTCACGGATCGGTCTACAGTTTCCTGCGGGTACTTTTCCCGACAGCTTCACACAAGGTACTTGCTTATCTCGCATGTGTCGGTTGGCTTCGCTGACTGAACAGCGAGTCCGTTCTACCGGACAATTCCAATACGCGACTTCACGTCGCACTGAATTATTCAGGTTAGTTCTTACCAAATCACGCAAGCAAATCAGAACCGAAGACCTACACCTGATTTATGATTTTATCCATTCCCCTAAACCAGCGAATCGTATCATTGGGTTTAGCTTACAAGTTCAGCAATCCATGCACCGATAACACCAAGAGACGCATGGCTCAATAGCCAGTAATAAATGCTTTAATACGATCCTCAATAGCGAGCTTATCCAAACCGTGCTCTTTGAGCAAGTATTCATAACTCCCACAATGCTGAGTAAACCGATCTTGCACGCCAATCCGTAAAATACGTACAGGTGAAAATTGGGATGCAATTTCAGTAATGACAGACCCCAGACCACCAAGCACTGAATGTTCCTCTAGCACGACAACAACCCGACTCTGTGTACAAATGGCTGTAACTTGCACTGCATTAATCGGCTTGATAAAAGGGACACTCCAAACGGCTGCATCAGGATATAACTCCGTAGCAATATCCACGGCAGTACGCACTAAAGACCCGGTGGCAACAAATACTATCTGCTTGGACAGGCCAGACTTAGCTTTTAGCAAATTACCAATTTTGGCTTGCAACACAGCAACATGGGCATCACCCCGATCCGATTTACCGATGCGCAAATAGACAGGAACTTTCGATTGGTAAGCCAGATCCATACAAGCCCTCAATTCAAAACGATCCGCTGGTGAATAAACTGATAAATTGGGGATCGCTCTGGTGCAAGCAATGTCTTCGGTCGATTGGTGGCTGGTACCTAAATAACTATATACGAAGCCAGCACCATCACCAATCAAGATCACTGGTAATTGGTCATGGGCAATGTCAAGTTTGATCTGCTCAACCACGCGTACCGGAACGAATGCACTCAACCCATAAACGATCGGCCTGAAACCAGCACGCGCCAAGCCCGCTGCCATACCCACCATATTTTGCTCAGCAATACCTGCATTGATGTATTGTGCAGGGCACTCTTTTCGAAAGTCGTCAAACAAAGCGTAGCCATGATCGCCTGTAAGAAGCAGTACGTTCGGGTCCTCCTTTGCCAAGCGAACTATTGAATCTGAAAATGCGTCTCTCATAATGCGTTCCCTGCAACTGCTTCAAGGGCTTGCGTATAGGTATCGTGATTAAGCCGGGTATAATGCCAAATGTTGTTGTGTTCCATAAAAGGAACTCCTTTCCCTTTGACGGTCTTTGCTATAAGGGCTTTCGGCGCTGTTGAGTTGCTTTCCCAGAAATGGGTGATAGCATTATTAATGGATATTTCGTCATGACCATCAATAGTGACAGCGTCAAAACCAAAACTCTCAAACTTGGATTGAATATTGCCTAACTTGAGTACCTCTTCTGTTTTACCCATGGCCTGAAAGCCGTTCTCATCTATGATTACCATAAAATTCTTGAGCGCATGTTGAGCTGCAAACAGCGCACCCTCCCATATTGGGCCCTCATTAATTTCACCATCACCAACCAGCACGTAGGTTTTCTGTTCAGTACTGCGGAGTTTGGCACCCATAGCCATGCCCACACCTACCGAAAAACCATGCCCTAACGAGCCTGAAGTGACTTCCATACCAGGAATGCGTGAGTCAGATAAACCTTTAAGGAGACTTCCATCAGCAAAATACCCCGTGAAGGCCTCATTGTGAAGCCACCCCAATTCACGCATACATGCATATTGCGCCATAACACCATGACCTTTACTTAACACCAAGTAATCACGGTTTGCAGCCAAAGGATCGTTATCTGGGTAGCGCAAATGATTTCGGTATAAGACTGCAAGCAATTCAATGATGGAAAAAGCGCAGCCGATATGAACGGCTGAGCCCGCGTAAGCCATGTCCAGCACAGTTCTACGCAACGCTTTAGCAGAAAAGTCTGGAGTTGATGCGTTCATGGAAATCATCACTTAGAAATTAACACCCAGATAACTCTCGATTTTGCTGGCAGCAAACTCCAGCATCTCGCACGTCAACGCCGGTTGCACCCCAATCCAGAAGGTGTTGTTCATGACGTTGACAGTGTTGGTCAAGTCACCGCTGATGCGATAGTTAGCACCGAACATATATGGCTGACGGATCAGA
>CAIXPS010000502.1 GCA_903921365.1 uncultured bacterium
CAAGCCATTCCACAAAGGTGTTGAAAACCTAAAAGATAAATGAGATCATGCCCCTTAGCAACTCAGCTAAGGGGCATTTTTATGGATGGGAACCCCGCAGTAAAAACTCCTCGAATACCGCCTTCCGTCAACGGCACTCAGGTTAACTTCTGCAAAAATCCACTCTGCCCAAATTTTGGCCAACCTGCCAGCATGGAAGTCCAGCCACGCGGTCCTGGTGCTGCTTCTAGGAATAAAGACGTTTATTCACTCACCGGGGATTCGGACGGTCGGGCGGCTCTTATCTGCGGATTTTGCGGAGAATTTCCTCCTTTGAAGAGCAACCTTGCGATCTGTGAAGAATTGGATAGATTGAGCAATTATCTAACCCCCAAAATAGCCACTTCATGCCCAGTAGAAACCTGCCTGAATCACTCTGTGCCGATACCAGCGCCAAGATCCTATTATTCCTATGGTAAAACCAAATCAGGATCTCAACGCTATCGCTGCCGAGAGTGCAAAACGACCTTCTCTGTCGGCGAGGCAACACTCCGACAGAAAAGGCCAGAGGTGAATGAGACGGTTTTCAAGCTCTTGGTGAACAAGATGCCCTTCAACCGGATCATGGAAGTTGCCGGGATTTCCGCTGGCACCCTGTATGGCAAAATCGACTTTATCCACCAGCAGTGTCTTGCCTTTGCTGGGGACCAAGAACGGCGTCTACCCGACATCACAATCCCTCGGCTTTACCTTTCTGTAGACCGACAGGATCATGTTGTAAATTGGAAATTGGCAGAGGATAAACGGAATATTGTCCTGAATGCGGTGGGTTGCGCCGATAACAGTACAAGCTACGTCTTTGGAATCCATGTCAATTATGACCCCGACGCAGATGCGGACCAGGTTGAGCAAGAGGCTCTTGAAAACGGCGACAACTCATTGCGGCCAGCATTCCGCCGCCATGCCCGAGTATGGTTGGCTCGGGATTACCAAGATTCACTGGGTAGAAGCAGCAAAGAAAGCAAAACGACTGGGCAACTGCGGGATAAAATCAAAGGTGCTTACGATTGCGCTATCAGCAGGGATGATGTTGAAGTATCGGAGATCCCCACAGTTGAGACCAGTTTGCCCAGTAAAGGCATGCAGGTCCATTCCGAGTACACTCTCTATGCTCACTTCAAATTTCTCGAAAAACTTTTTACAAATGTCGGGAAAATCAGGTTTTTCCTAGACCAAGAGTCTGGAATCAGGGCTGCGTGTCTATCGGCTTTTTGTGAGGACGTGCGGATAAAACGTTGTGACGCTTTTTACGTCAGAGTGAGCAAAGAACTCACCGTCAACCGGAAGCGCCAGCTCAAAGCGGATAGCGACAAGGCTCTCGCTGAGTTTCGGGCATCAAATTCAGAATATGAATCCTTGACTGAGCGCGACCTCCGTCACATTGTCATCGTGCAACGGCTAAATGATTTGGTGAATATTGGCAAATGGAAAGACCGATGGCTATTCTACCCCTTCCCGGACATGAGTGAGCCAGAGAAAGCTATCTGCTGGCTGACCGATCTCCAAGATCATTCTTACGATGCTGACCATTTGGCATGGCTTTACAGTAAAGCTACACTACACGGGATCGATCGGTTCTTTATGCAGGCCAGGAGGAGATTATCACTCCTAGAACGGCCCATCTCCAGTTCTAATACTGACGGGAGAAAGTGGTTTGGCTATAGTGCATATAACCCTGTCATGGTTGGGAAGTTGTTAGACATTTTCCGGGTGTTCTACAACTATATCGAGACAGGAAAAGATAAATCAACGCCTGCAATGAGGCTAGGATTGCTCAAAGAGCCAGTGTCGTATGCAGATATATTAGGCCAAATAAAGCAGTAGGCCACCCCATACAGGATGGCCTACTGCGAATCAGGATAATTTCAACACCTTTGTGGAATGGCTTGCTCCCAGGGGGCCTCTTTTTTTGCCCGCGCCACTGCTGGCCTTTCCGCAGTCATTGGATATAGTTAATGTCAAACGAAGTTCAACCCTTCCGACGAGGCCGACAATGCGAATCAGCAAGATACTCATCGTGGACGACTCACCCATCTCACGCAGGATGCTCAAAAGCAGCATCCCCAAGGAGCCGGGATACCAGTTCTTCGAGGCGGGAGACGGCCAGCAGGGCCTTGAGATGTTCAAGGAGGTGAGGCCGGAGGTGACCTTCATGGACCTCACCATGCCGGTCATGGACGGCATCACCTCGGTCCAGGAAATCATGAAGTTCGACGGCACGGCCAGCATTGTCGTGTTGACGGCCGACGTGCAGGCAAGGATGATCATGAACGCCTACCAGGCAGGGGCCTTCCTCGTGCTAAAGAAGCCGCCCACCAAGCAAAACATCAAGGACGCCCTGGACAAGATAGAGGAACGGGAGCTCTAGATGGAAAGCGAACTGCAGCTAATCGACGGCGAGCAAAAGGACGTCCTCCAGGAAATCATGAACATCGCGTTCGGCAACGCGGCGGCCGAACTGGCGCAGGTGATCAACATCTTCGTGGTCCTGAGCGTCCCCGACGTGCGGGTGCTCAGGGCCCGGGAGCTGCCGGAGTACATCAGGAACGAGGTGGACGACTGCGAAAGCGTCAGCATCGTGGAACAGGATTTCTGGGGGGAGTTCAAGGGAAACGCCATCCTGGTGTTCCAGTCGGGCGCGGGGCGGGAGCTCGCTTTCATGCTAAACGGCGAGGGGTGGATCTTCGAGCCGGGCACCACGGACCGGTTCGAGTCGGAAGTC
>CAIXPS010000503.1 GCA_903921365.1 uncultured bacterium
ATAGCCGCTGCATTGCGCTTCTGGCAGGGGATAAGAACCGCTGGTCGCTGGCCGGCGATCAATTTTTTGTTGATCTGGACCTGAGTATGGATAATCTACCGGTGGGTCAGCAACTGTCCATCGGAACGGCCATTTTGCAGATCACCGATATTGCGCATACGGGTTGTGAGCAGTTTATCGAGCGTTATGGGAAAGCAGCCAAGGCGTGGGTGAACTCGCCGCTTGGAAAACAGATGCGCCTGCGTGGCATCTATGCCAGGGTCATCCAGGCCGGTTTCATAAAGACTGGCGACGCGATAGCAAAAATTTAGCATCTGGAGATCCTATGAGTGAGGACATCGTCATTGGCATCGATATCGGGACACAGGGCGTTCGCGTCCTGGCCGTGGATCACGACGGCAGGATAGTGGCATCGGCTAGTGAAAAGTTTGCGCTTTCCTCGGTGCAACTGCCAACCGGCTGGGCTGAGCAGGATGCATTGACATGGTGGAGTGGCGCAGCCAGTTGCCTGCGACAACTGACGGGCGCCCTGCCCCCCGACGCCAACATCTCCGGCATCGCGATTGATGCGACCTCAGGCACTGTCCTGCCCATCGATGGCGCTGGCCGTCCGCTTCACAATGCGCTCATGTACAACGACGCCCGCAGCGAACCCTATGTCCTGGCCGTCCGGCGCAGCGCGCAGGACCTCGAAACCCGCCTGGGTTACGCGTTCAACGCCAGCTTTGCGCTGCCAAAGCTCCTGTGGCTGCAAAAGGAGAGACCGGAAATCGCGGTAAACACGCGTCACTACATCCACGCCACGGACTTCATCGCAGGCCGGCTCACCGGCGACTACGCGGTCACCGATTACAGCAATGCGCTCAAGACGGGTTATGACCTGCTGAATCACGAATGGCCGGCGTTCATCGAAAATGAGCTGGGGCTGGAAATCGCCAAACTGCCGCGCGTCGTAGCGCCGGGCAAGCCCATCGGCGCAGTCACGTCGCGCGCGGCGCTGGAAACAGGGCTGCAGGCCGGCATACCGGTTTATGGTGGCGCAACAGACGGCACAGCGGCGCAGATCGCCTCCGGCGCGGTCGATCCTGGTTCGTGGAACTCGTCACTTGGAACCACGCTTGTCATCAAGGGGATCACCCGGCAGTTGCTGGTTGATCCACAGCGCAGGGTGTACAGCCACCGCCACCCCGATGGCTGGTGGATGCCGGGCGGCGCCAGCAACACCGGATCGGAGTGGATACGCCGTGATTATCCGGAGCGCGATATCGCGCTGCTGGATGAAACGGCGGCCACACTCACGCCGACGGGGCTTATTCGCTATCCGCTCGCGCGCACAGGCGAACGATTCCCCTTCCTGAACTCAAAGGCAATCGGCTTCATAGTTGCGCCGGATGGCCATGCGCCTGATCCGACAGATCCACGCGCATATGCCGCCGGCCTCGAAGGCACTGCAATGGTCGAACGGCTGGCATACGAAACGCTTGAGCAGATTGGCGCGGTGGTGGGAGACCGCATCTATTCAACAGGCGGTGGTTCGAGGTCGTTGATCTGGCTGCGCATGCGCGCCAGCATGTTAAACCGCCAACTGGTCAGGCCAACCAGTAGTGAGACGGCGATGGGCGCCGCATTACTTGCCGCTGGCGGCGCGTGGTATGGCTCTCTCAGCGCGGCCTCGCGCGCCATGATCAGGCCTGATCTGAGCGTCGATCCAGAACCAGCACTCACGCAGCCCTACAACGCCATGTATGCCGTCTTCTGCGACCAGTTACGCTCACGCGGATACCTGTGATGCCCCGCGCTGGCTTGACTTGCTGAGGCGGATTGCGACGATGCGCCGCGCGCCGCACGATTCACGCGCGACCAGCGAAACGGGCAACACGAGCTTTTCGTTTTCAGCCACCCTGCCCTCGATGTGGTCAATCAGCATGTGTCCTGAATGAAAGCCCATGTCATAGCGCGGCTGCGCCACGGTGGTGAGCGGAACATTGAGATGACTCGATTCCGGCAGGTCGTCAAAACCAACCACTGCGAAATCGTCCGGAGGCGTCAGCCCGACACCGGCCGCTGTGCGAGTGAATGCCATCGCCACAGCATCATGCACGGCGACGATTGCGTTGGGCAGCACTTGATGCGGGCTGCGGACAGTGATGAGCCTGGCGACTTCGTCACGATCCATGAGATTCACCGGAAGCAGTGGCTTGACCTGGTCTTGCAGGCCATAATCCGACAGCGCCTTGCAGAAGCCCTGGTAACGATCACGCACAGAAGTCGTGCCGATCTGTTCGCGACCTGACGTGATGAAGTAGAACGATTCGTAGCCCAGGATGATCAGATGCTCGGTGACGCGATATGCGCCATCGAAGCCATCCGAAATCACGTAACTGGTATCGATGTCGCTGAGATACCGATCAACCAGCACGAGCGGCACATGATGCTCGATGATGGTCTGCACGCCCGCGGTGTGCGAGACATTACTAACTGGCATGACCAGGAAGCCATCGGCCCCGATGCGCAGCAGTCGTTCAACCTCGTGCTCCTCAGTCCGCCCGTCCTCGCCAGAGTAACCGAACATGATTGCATAACCGCGCGACTTGGCGGCGCGCTCCGCGCCAAGCAGGATGTTCATCTGGAGCGTATCGCTGCGGGCGCAGAAAACAAGACCCAGCATCTTGTGTGATGAAATGGCGCTGCGCTCGTGGCGGGGGATCGGTTGCGCGGGCGGCACTGGCCTGCTTGCGCCTGTTCGGCGGACAAACGTCCCCTTGCCGCGCGTGCGCGTGATCAAACCATCCATCTCCAGACGGTTCAGTGATTGCCGGATCGTGCTGCGACTGACGCCAAAGCGTTTGCACAACTCGGCTTCGGTTGGCAGGCGCGCGCCTGGCAACAGCCCCTCACGCGCAATCTCTTCGCGGATCTTTTGCTCTACCTGTGCGTATAGCACTGCTGGGCGAATTTGATCGACGTTCACTTCGCTG
>CAIXPS010000504.1 GCA_903921365.1 uncultured bacterium
CCCCACCCGCCCCGCTCCCGCCTTCTTAATACGTCGGAGCCGACGGATCGACGTCACGCGCCCAGGCCAGTATGCCGCCGCGCACGTTCTTGACCTTCTTAAAGCCCATCTGTTTGAGGAACTGCGCCGCCTGCCCGCTGCGCACGCCGCTGCGGCACATCACCAGCAGTTCGTCGGTCTGGCTGAGTTCATTGAGGTGGTTGGGCAACTGCAAACGCGGGATGAGCTTCGCGGCGTCGAGGTGCACGATCTCCCACTCATGCGGCTCGCGCACATCGATCAGCGTCGCGCCGTTGAGCCCGGCCTTCAGCCGCTTGTCCAACTCAGTCACGCTGATCTCTTCGATCGCCACGCCGGGGGTCCCCGTTGCACTCACGCCCTGGATCGTCGAACCGCAAAACGCCTCGTAGTCGATCAGATGATCGATCGTGCGGTGCTCGCCGCAGATCGGGCAGGTCGGGTCCTTGCGCAGCTTCAACTCGCGGAACTTCATGTCAAGCGCATCGTAGAGCAACAGCCGCCCAATCAATGGTTCGCCTTCGCCGATCAGGAGCTTGATGACCTCGGTCGCCTGAATCACGCCGATGATCCCCGGCAGGACGCCCAGCACGCCGCCCTCGGCGCACGAGGGAACGAGTCCGGGCGGCGGCGGCTCGGGATACAGACAGCGGTAACACGGCCCGTGCTCCGCCCAGAACACCGAAGCCTGCCCTTCGAAACGGAAAATGCTGCCATAAACGTTGGGCTTGTTCAATAGCACGCACGCGTCGTTGACCAGGTAACGCGTGGGAAAGTTGTCGGTGCCATCTGCGACCACATCGTACTCAGCGAAGATGCGTAACGCGTTCTCGCTGGTCAATGGCTCGAAATAGGTGTCAATCTGGATGCCGGGGTTGATGTCGAGCATGCGCGCTTTGGCGCTCTCCAGTTTGGGCTTCCCCAGCGTGCTCATGCCGTGGATGATCTGGCGTTGCAGGTTAGACTCATCGACGATGTCGAAGTCCATAATGCCGATGCGCCCGACGCCGGCAGCGGCCAGGTACATCGCCGCCGGTGATCCCAGTCCGCCCGCGCCAACGAGCAGCACGCTGCCATTCTTCAAGCGCTTCTGCCCGCCCATGCCCACTTCGGGCATGATCAGGTGGCGCGAGTAACGCCGAATCTCGGCGTTCGACAGCGTGACTGCACCGGTCTTCACCGTCTGCAATGCAGGCGCCCCGCCGGCCACGCTGGGCACGATGCTCAAGGTCGCACCATCGGGCACCGGTGTCGCAGTCCCCTGCATATAGCGCACATCCTCGTCGCCCAGATAGACATTCACAAACGAGCGCAGTTTGCCCTGCTCAGTGAACAGGTGGCGCTGCAAATCGGGGTACTGCGTCGCCAGCCCCGCCAGAATCCCTTCAACCGTTCCCGGTTCCGCGTTCACCTGTTTGCTGCCGCCCACATACGGCCGCAACGGCGTCGGTATACGAATCGTAATACTCATCGATAAAAGCTCCTCAACTATTCTTTCTTAAGTCCCAAAGTTTACCCTACAAAACCGCTGGATTTTGTCAACGAATCACAATTGGCTCTTCGTCAAACTGGCTGCGGTCATCGCGCAACACCCACGAATTCGTCGTGGTCGCCTTGCCCATAACTACCGAAACGATGACAAATGCGACAAAAGGCCACGCATACTCGCGATCTGTGCCGGATGGCCGCGAGGGGCAGTCGGGGTGCGAATGAAAGAAGCCGATGATGTCCAGCCCCTGCTTGCCGGCCTGACGGTCGGCGCGCGCCACATCTTCAGGCGAGATCAGATAGCGGTTGCGCTGACCCTCGCGCGCGCTCTCGGTCTCCCACACATTCGCGACCAGCGCCAGGTCTTTAACCGTCTTATCCTGGGCATCGATCTCGCCCAGCAAAATACCGCACGCCTCGTTCGGGTAACCGGCTTCGAGATGCGCGTAGATGCGGGTCAGCAGTTCGGTTGATATTGTCAGCATGGATTATTTTGTCGGGCACAGAAACTGGAATGCCGGAATTCTACCGCCATCCGCAGGGCCCAGGTGAGATTGGTCGCACGGTCATTCCAAAGGCGGAGGTCCGTTCGGGCGGACGGGGGATGGCTCACGGGGCGCCAATCGGTATGCTGTACCCAGGAAAGATCAACCTACCAACGGAATGAACCAAAAATGAACACACAACCGATCAAACTACTCGCAACCACCTTACTGGCTGGCAGCCTGCTGCTCACCAGCTGCTCAATCAACGGTTTCACATTCGGCGGCAAACCCCTCTTCGGTTCCGGCGTGAGCATGACCGAATCGCGTCCGGTCAACGACGTTAGCAGTGTGTCGTCCTATGGCAGTGGAAACCTGATCGTCGAGCACGGCGAAACGGAAGCGCTCACGATTACCGCCGACGATAACATCCTGCCCTATCTCACCTCCGATGTGAGCGGCGGACATCTGAGCCTGGGCACGAAGCCCAACACGTCGATCATGTCCCTGAGCGGCGTCGTGTACCGGTTGACAGTCAAGAAACTGGACGGCGTTGAAGTCGCTGGCAGCGGATCAGCCACAGTCAACGGCGTCGCGGCCGACCGCTTCAGCGTGAAATCCACCGGCAGCGGCAGCATCACGGTCAACGGCAAGGCGACGCACCAGGACGTTACGCTGACGGGCAGCGGCAGCTACACCGCCGATCAGTTGAACAGCGCGACCGCCAGCGTGCGTTCCTTCGGATCAGGGTCAATAGTGGTGCGGGTTGCAGAGAAACTGGAAGGCGACCTCAATGGGTCGGGCAGCATCGACTACTACGGCGACCCGACGGTCAACGTCACAATCCACGGTTCCGGCCGAACGAACCATCGGTAAACCGTCGCAGGGGCGAAGGCGAGCGAGCGGGGGCGAACGAGGGCGATCGCAAGGCATCGCCCCTACAACACACTACGGTAGGGGTAAGCCCTTGCGGTTACCCTCTGCCTACCGCTCCAACAACACCTTACGGTAGGGGTAAGCCCTTGCGGTTACCCTCTGCCTACGGCCCCTACAACACTTTACCGCCAGCGCTTCACCACGTGCTCTTCCCATTTGCCTTCTTCGGCCAGCACCAATTCAAAACCCATCCCGACCCACATCTGCCGGATCGGCACAACCAGGGCTGCATCGGTGAACTTCAACTTCTTGATCACATTGCCGCGCCAGCCACGCTTCAGCAGCCAGCGCTCAAATGCGCTGAAGATGGCAGTATCCAGTTTGTTCTCGCGCAGTGGATCGTCCACGCGGAACACAGTGACCTCGATCGCCCGTTTCGCCGATGGGTCGGGACGCAACTGATGCATGGCGACTATCTTGTCGCCCGGACCCTCATACCCCACCAGCCGTCCGATATCGCGCAGCCCATTGGCGACGGCAATCGTCCACGGCGAAATGATATCGGGGCTGATGCCAAACGTGGCGCTCTGGAAGTTGATGGCGGCCTCGACCGCAAGCGTCTGTTCCGCCAATTGAATTTTGCGTTGATAGAAGATTTCACGTGCCATTGCACTAAAGTCTAACCCAGTACTCACAATAGATTGAAGGCTTCAGGTATGCCGCGACCCATACATCGCGACTCAACCACCTGGCGGCACATATGTCGGTGCTAAGGTACCGGTGGCGGCGCCTTTGTCGGCGCCGGTGGACTTGTTGGCGCGCTTGTCGGCGCTGGTGGGCTTGTCGGCGCGGGCGGCGCCGCCGTCGGCGGCACTGACGTTGACGCTGGTGGGCTTGTGGGCGGCCCAGCTGTCGGCGGCACGTTTGTCGCTGCTGGTGGGCTTGTTGGTGCGCTTGTCGCTGGCTGTGGCTTAGGTGGGTCAGTTGGCTTAGGTGTGTCCGCTGGCTTTGGCACACCGGTCGGCGCCGGTGTCAGCGTAAACGTCAGCGTGGCGGTCGCTCGGATAGGAGTGCTTGCCACAGGTGCGTTCGTCGCCGGCGACGCCGGCGTCATCGTCGCTGTCCCGGCAGGCTGCCCGGAGGGCGCCAGGGTCACCGTCGCCGCCGCTGGCGCGTTGCCATTTGATGGCGCAGAATTGCCCGCAGACAAGCCGATGACGACCCGGAACCCGCCATCGCTGGCGGAGGCGTCCGGGCTGAGGGCGGCGCGCCATGCGGTGCGAACGCCGGCTGCCGGCGCGATATAGCTTCCACCGCGCAGAATCCGCTCATCGAGGCTCATGAGGTCTTCGCGCCCGTCCGTGGCGTTGTAGGGGTAAATGAAAGTCGGAGTTTGCGGGTCGGCGCCCCAGCGCGTGATGGTCCACTCCCATACATTGCCGGCCATGTCGGCGATGCCATACGGGCTATCACCCGCCGGGCTGTAGCGGCCGGCAGGCGTCGTGTCGCCGACCTTCATGTCGAAATTTGCTAACGTTTGATCCGGCGGCTGATCGCCCCACGGATAGCCACGCGCGGGCTCTGTATCACTGCGCGCGCCGCGCGCGGCTTTTTCCCATTGTGCCTCGCTGGGTAACTGCAGCGTTCGCCCGGCGGCTGTGCTGGCCCACACGGCAAACGCCACGGCGTCGTTCCAACTGATTTGAACGACTGGCATGGCGTCTTTCGCGGTGATGGCGCTGCTCGGCCCATTCGGGTGTTGCCAGTTCGCGCCGGCGGTCTGCCCACGCGTCTTGCCACTGTAGGTGAAGCTGACCCCGTTTTGTTCCGCACTCGTCCGGTAGCCGGTCGCGTGTGTGAACGCCCTGAACTGGGCATTCGTCACTTCAGTTCTGCCAATCCAATACTCGTCAAGTTGGACGGTATGTTGTGGTTTTTCATCGGCGGACGCCTGCGTCTCCGTCGCCAGGCTGCCCATGACGAACTCGCCAGCAGGCACGCGCATGAATTCCATGATCACGCCGGGCGCGAGCGTCACCGTGAGGATGTTGCCGGCAACGGGCGCCGCGAGCGTCACGGTTCGATCCACAGACGCCGTGGTTGCGCTGGCGCTGACCCGCGTCGCTGGTCGCGCAGTCGCGCCCGATGCTGCCGCAGCTGTGGCGCGCGGCGTGACGGATGGTGTTCCATCCGGCACATTCGCCGGCGGCGCCAGCAATGTGGGAACGATGACGATCCCCGCCAGCACCAGCATGATGAGCCCGATCGCGCCAATCAACAGACCGATCGGGCGCACGCGCTGCGGCGACTGGGCAATCGGCACTCCGCGCGCGAACGGCATGATTTGGGAGGGCGGTGCTCCAGTGCCGCTGGCGCGCTCGGAGCCTGTCGCGGGCGCCGCCACGATTACCGGCGGTTGTACTGGAACGCCGACAACTTTTGGCGCGGCCGGCGCGGCTTTCCCGCCCAGTGCGGCGCGCATCTCGATCGCGGTCTGGTAGCGCCCTTTGCGATCAAGGGTTAATGCCTTCATCACGACGCGCGCGGTGTTCTGACTGACATCACGGCGTAGTTGCAGCACGGGAGTGAGTGCTTCGCCGGAGCTCTGGTCGGTGGCGCTGACAGGCAGGCTGCCGGTGAGCGCCTGATACATGGTGGCTGCGAGTGAAAACAGGTCGCTCCGTTGATCGGTTCCGCCGGTGTATTGCTCCGGCGGCGCATAATGCGGCGTCAGCCCGCGCATGCTGCGGCTGACCATGCTGCCATCGGCCAGCTTCACCAGGCCGAAATCCACCAGCACGGCGCGCCCGTCCTCCTGGATGATGATGTTGGCCGGTTTGATGTCGCGATGGATTACCCCTTTGTCATGAATGTACTCCAGCACGCCCAGCAGTTGATCGATGTATCTGAGCACGACGGCTTCG
>CAIXPS010000505.1 GCA_903921365.1 uncultured bacterium
CGCTTGTAGATCGTGGTTTGCGCCGTCCCGCTCAGGGTCTCTTCCAGACGGATTTCAACGTCTTTGTTGTTGTAGGCGTCGGCGGCGCGGGACATCGTCAACGGCACTGTCTTCTCGCGCTGGCGCGGCTCCGTATCTGCCGAGTCAAAGACCACCGTTCGCACCTCAGACAGCGCCGATCCATCCGGTGCATAGATGCCTACCCGCAGCGTGCGCGGCAGCACCTTGTCGGCCACCGGGCGATCCTGATACAACGATAGCGTGATGGTGCCGGTCGTGATCTTGTCCGGCACACGCAGCAGATCCACGTCCACCTGCTCGGTGTCGTCGGCGCGGGCGATGTGGATTTTGAGCACCGGCACGATCACTTCCTGCAGGCTGAGACCGCCATGCACATAGCGCTTGCCTGATCCCTGCAACGGGAAGCGCCCCAGCCCAAGCGGGAAGGCCGCCTGCCAGTCGCCCGGCATCCACAGCCCCAGGTCGGCGGCGTTGAAGACTTTCACGGCGGGGTTCGGCGCGATGGCCCGGCCAAATGCAAAGCGACGATTCTTGAACTGCCACTCAGCCGCATTGGGCAACGGCAAGTCGTCGGCAACGGCGGTGTCGGATTGCTGGAACAGGAAGCCGTGATCGGCGGTCAGCAACATGTTGTAGGCGTTGGAGTTGTAGACCTTGCGCAGCAGCGCCATCAACTCGTCGAAGGTTTCTTCCACCGCCGCTGCCGTCCTGGCCTCTGTGCCAAGATCATCGCCGACCTTGTCGATGTGGTTGTGATAGATGAAGATGACATCGTGTTCGCGAAATAAAGCGCGAGCCTCCGCCCTGGTCGTCCGTTCCATGAAGTCGGTGGCTTGGATCGCCGTCGCCTTGATGCCCGGAGCGGCTGCCAGTATTTGCGCCCGCGCCGCTGTCCCGGTGGCCGATTTACCGTCCACCAGCACCGTGCCATCGGAGGGTGAGAGGCTGCGGTCATTTCCGGGCAACAGCGCCGCCATGCCCAATTGCGTGTACGACGGCAACATCGCGAGCACGGCCTCCAGATCCGCCATCCAGCGGCTTTCGGCGCGAACTCGCGTCATAAACTCGGCTGCGGCTTCGTAGCGCAACGCGTCGGAGATGATGACGATGACCTTCTGTGACTTGGACGTGAACGGGCGCACGTAGTGATCGAAGAAAGCTGTCTGCGGCAGCAGTCGGGTGCATTGCCATGCCGCCAGCCCGCGCACCTGGTCGCCCCAGCGATCCGCCAGCGGGAGCAGGTAGTTGTTCACGTAGGTCTTCTCGACCCAGTCCACAATCCGCGCCAGCAGTGCTACATTGCCATACAGCCGCTGGTGATGGCAGAACTTGCGATAGGCGGTATCGATGCGATGCCAGCGCTCGATGTAGCGGTTGATCCCGGCGTCGATGCTGTCCACAGTCAACTCGGCGGCAGCGATCAGCCCATGCAAGGTGATCGCCTGCGTGACCGCCTCGTAGCCAGCGGCGTACTTGTCGAACCAGAATGAGCCGCGCCGTGCCTGGATCACGTCGAGCAGTGCGCCTTCGGCATCACCCTGTTCGAAGGCGTCGCACAGCCAGTGTAAGGCGTATTGATCGAAAGCCGCGAAGGCATCGGCTGTGCCCAGGCGTTTCGGGGTATCGAGTTCTTCGAGCCGGGCGTGGATGTTCAACGCGCTCTCCAGCCACTCAGACCAGCGCCGGAAGGCCGGGCTATAGTCCTTACTGTCCTGCCACTGCTGCAAGAACACGCGGGCATGTGGATCGAGCGTCAGGCCCGATTCCAGCGGGCTGGCCCAGCGGAACAGCGTCGTGGCAAAATCGCGCAGGGAGGCGGGGGATGTGGTTTTGACCCGGCCAAATACACGATCCACCTCCTTCCAGAAGTACTCGCTGAGGCCAGCCGAACTCAGGTGTTCCTCGACCGGATCGACCATATCCTCCGGTGGCGCCTGTTTGAGGAACCACAACAGTAAGGCATCGATCTCAGGTGCTGCACCGGTGATTGCGGCCATCATCTTCAGCCGTATTGCACGGGCATCATCGCCGGGTTTATACAGGTCGTGGAATGCCGTCGCTCGTTTCTCGGAGTTGAATACCCAGACGTGTTCGCTGATGACCGGCAGGAACTCATAGGGCACACCGGCCTCCTGCAACGCCAGCGAGGCGCGGTCGGCTTTGTACTCGTGACCCTGCATCAACAGATCGAGCAGCCAGTTGTCGTTATCCGAGGGGCGTGCGGTGGGGAAGTACAGCAGGTAACGGGCATCGTGGTCCGGATTGCGGTGGATCGTGACCTTGACGCCGAACTCGTTGCCTGCCACCTGCACTTTCGTGATGGCCGGATCGACAAAGGTCTCATACGCGTCTTTCCATTCGCCCGTGGCGTCATACCAGAACACCAGGCGGTGTCGCCGGAAGATCGCTTGCAGGCTGTCATGGATGCGGTTCATACGTTTGATTCTCGCTTATATCGGAAGGGAGCGATGCCCGCGAATGAATTCTCTCCGTAACGCACTTCAGTGCGTTTCGCGTAGCGGTGTCAGGCTGCGATTTCCAATCGCAGCAATGTGCGAATCGCAGCAATGCGGGTATCGATGCGATGCGCGAATCGATGCTCGCGAGCCCGCGATTCGATGCCCGCGAGCCCGCGATTCGATGCCCGCGAATGAATTCGCGGCTGACAATGCAAAACGCGCTGAAGCGCGTTGCAGAGTTGGGCCGACCTCTGCGATTTCCAATCGCAGTTCTAGAACGGAGAAGGACCCACATGATCATAAAAAGCCGCATCATCCCGGACAATCGCTGCTCCGTTACCCACGTGCTTTCCCGCCATGGTCGGGCCTTCGTCCACATCAGTGCAATACTCCAGCATCTTGATCACGTTTGCTTCTTTGTGATGTTGTTTCTGTGCCTCGATGTACGTCTGTGCGATAGAGAGTTGTTTTTCACCGCAGGTCAATACGCCATAGCCTCGTTGCCACTGTAAAGCGAAACCTTGTGCGCTTATATCGTGGGAACTGGCGCCTTTAAGCGATTTAACAACATCGGAGACAGCGTGTTTCGGCGGAATAGCAACCAGAAGATGCACGTGATCAGCCACGCCATTGATGGCATAAACGACACAATCGAGTTCCGATGCTTTCCGTATCAAGTATCCATACAGGCGAGTTTCAAGTTCTGCGCTGATGTATGGTTCACGGTTATGCGTTGCCCAGACCAAGTGATAGTAAGCGCGCCAGAATGACATGAAAGTGCTCCTTAATCCTCTTCCTGCGCCGCCAGACCCGCTATCGGCGCGAGCGCAGCGCCGAGTTTGAGATAGTTCACCTTCACACCGTCATCGAGGTCGAGTTCGATACGTTGCTGCGCCAGCGGCAACAGCACGTCGCGCTCCCAGTCCTCGCACTCGCGTAAGGTCTTCTTCAGTTGCTCGTTTTCCTTGCGGGCCAGCGTGCGGTCGCGGGTGGATGCGCCTTCGGTCGCCAGCAGGTGCTCTAATTGTTCGATGCGGGCGCGTAGCTTGGCGATGTACTCACGCAGGTAGCGGTTCAACACACGATTGACGGTATCGCGGGTGTAGCGATGCAGGTAGATCAGGCATTGGAAACCCTTCTTCGGGCTCTGGAACATCCAGTAGATCGGGCGCTTCTTGTAGGTTTGCAGGTGATCCTTGTAGAAGTCGGTCAGGAAGTATTTACGCAGGTCCTTGCCCAGCGATTCCTCGATGAAGCGGATGTTCTCGGCCAGTGTCTCGGCACCAAACGTCACCCGCAGGAACTCGCGCACGCGGGCGACGACATCGTCCTCAAACCACTCGCCATCGAGGATGGGGATTATGCCATCCTGATCTGGAACAAAGGAAAGTGCATCAAGTGTTTTACCGACTTTAATCACGTACTGGTCTAGCGTATCACCAGCGTCAGCCAGGATCAGACCGGGTTTGTCGAGTGAATAGCGACCCATCATGCAGCCAACAGCGTAAGACAAGAACGCGGCCATGTCTTTCCGCCGGTCTGGGCGAGCCAGGGTGATCTCGTCTTCGGGCACCTTAGGGGATAATTCGTTCTGCAAACCATACGCCTCGATCCAGAGACGATTGTTCTCGGTCTCCAAGTCATGCATATGGGCAATGTTGGCTCGCAGATAGGATTCCCATTTGCGCCACGAGATTTCGAGCGTCGTGCCTATATCTTCAGGACGCAGTAATGGTACATTGAGAAAACCCCAAGATGTCTCAGTACTGTCCCAATCTACCTTGGCAAGAGAAACCAGTTCTGCAACTGTTTCCCGCATTCTTGGTACTAGAGGAGAATTCCTCAAATTCTCGAATGGTAGTCGTCCTATGTGTCCCACCTCATAGTTCATGGTGGGGGATAGAACTCGGAGAATCTCTGTGCATATACGGGAATTAAGGAACCCAAGCACAACTACCTTATCCAAGCCTCCATGGACAAACAGTGAGCATCCAGCAACGTCAAATATGAATCCTTCAGGATAAGATCGAAATGCCACAGAGCCAATTGTTACTTTTGACCAACTAATACTCTCTCGGAAGAAGTATCCCATGTTTTGTGGGCGTGATCGCAGTCGGCCATTAGCGCCCATAAAGTTTCTAATCTCATCCCCATCATTACGCCAGTTCACAACAAATTCAGCATTTCCATACCACCTTCTAAACGCACCACCTTTGTTGTAAGGGAACCAGAGTTTTTCAGACTCATCTGCTTCTGCTCTATTACTAGAATCGAATGAAATGTCTCTATTGGAGACTTCAGGCCATGCGCGCATGAATCGGCTATTATCTCCAGTAGCCAGTCCCTGCCGTATGTCGGCCAATTCGCCAATAGGTTGACCTTGTGTGAAGGCTTCCCTAATCCGCTTACTTACCCAGTAGGCAAAGGGTGCACCCGGTATTAAAAGAAACTCCGCTGATACGACTCGAAAGAAAGGATACTCACTATGATCTAGAAACCGGCGTTCAAGCTCCTCCGGTGAATTTACTTCTCCAGACTTTAGAAATAACCGCTTATAAGCACCTTCAAATGAACCGTGAGCGTTACTAATAACAAATGCACAACTACCAAAATCGGAACCCCAAAGACCGCGTCCATTATGTACGACTGATGCCACTGATGCTTTCCGAAGAAGGTTTGTACGTAAATTTTCGAAAGACTCAAGGAACATCCAATTCGGAATCGTAATCATTGAGAACAAGCCGTGCATAAGACACAGCGCAGCATTACGTACTATGAAGCATGCATATAGATCAGCTTTTCCTGATGCATAATGTTCGGCAACAAATATTGAGAGGGCTGAGTTATACCCGCCGTTACCCATATATGGCGGATTTGCCATTACGACATGATAACGTTGAGTGAGCATTAGGGCTTGGTCTAGCGCTATTCGTATCTTGCGGTGAGTCTCCTGCAGGAATATCTCACCGGCCGGGGCTACCGTACCTATGGCGTTTTCCAGAGTGGCAATCTCGCCGGCACTGAGCAGCGGTTGGATGAGCGAACCAAACGTCGATGTGTTCTCACGAAACTGCTGCACCTGCTCCAGCACTTTATCGGTAAAGACTTGTTGTAGCCCGGTCGCTCGCAACCAGACCTTCATCTCGTCATCGCTGATGACCACGTCTTGTAGGCACATCACCATCGGTTGAACCGGACGGCGGAAAGCGCCACGCGACTTCTCTCGTGCTTTGCAGATCAGCGCGAACTGAGCTAGTTGCGTCGCCCGTGGGCATATCTCCAGCCCATACAGGTTGTGTTGCAGAATCAGCGTCGGTATATCGCCCGGTGCATAGCCCTCCTCCTCGTAGATGTGGTACAGCAGGTCGAATCCGTACGTCAGCAAATGCCCGCTGCCGCAGGCCGAATCGAGCATACGGATTTCCTCCGGACGGACGATCTTCAGGAAGTCCGTCTCAGCCTCGCATTCGATGTAATAAGGCATGTGTTCACGCAATCTGGAAGTTGGGTGGTTAAGCAGCCACAGCCGTCCCAGCGAGTTCTCGACCAGGTAACGCGCGATCCAGTGTGGGGTCCAGATTTGGGTGACGGCGGGGATGTCTTCGCTGGGCACGGCCTTCTTACGAGCCATCACCTGATCCTTCTTCTCCGAGATGTAGAACTGATACAACCAGCCCAGCACCTCAACTTCGGCGCAGTCCTCGTCGCTAATGTCTGCCCGGAAGCCCTGCGCGACGGATTGTTCGGTCAACAGGTCGTCGGGTAGTAGCAACTCGGTCTCATCGTCAATCGCCTCGAATAGCCACGGCATCAACAGGTGATAGAAGTGGCACGCGGCCAGGATCAGGTGGCGATACACCTCACCCTGTGGATCAGCGCCGGGTGTGGATGGCGTCAAATTGCCATCCAGCAGGTTGTTCAGGCGCGTCATGTCTAAAGATCGTGCCAAGTCCACTGGCAACGTGCCATTACGCATGAGTTTGAGCAGTTCAGGTTGGGTTTCGCTTGGACTTGCAGGAGTGATGACGCGTGCGTTGAACGGGTGCCAGCCATGGGCGTCCAGAAATCGCAACGCGGCCAGCCGGTTGAACCAGGTGTAGGCCACGCGCTCGATCAAGCCGGTGCGGTCGCGTTGATTCGCCAGCCGCAGCGAGGCCACCTGTGCGGCTTTGGCGCGGAGATCGGCGGTGTCGGCGCTGAGCGCGTAGTCGAGTTTGCGTCCCACGGCTTCCATCAGTTGGCGTCGGACGGCGGGCGCGAAAGATTTGAGGGCGGATGTGTTCATGGTGATTCGCTAAGTTTAACCCCATACCCATGAATGAATTCATGGCTGACACGCAGAGCCGCCGCTACGTGGATCATATTCGTAGTGGCCGCTACGCGCCATGTGTCGGCCTGATGCGATGTGCTAAACCTTAATGATGCCAAGTATTTCTATAAGCACATCATTCAGGTCCGGCACTGCCGAGGCGACCACATTGTCTTCACTACCTGCGTGTTTGTGATGAGGATAAGTGGGTAGATTCAATTCGCGATGATGTCCGGTATTGTCATATCGGAATACCAATTCTTTCTGTGGGTTCATATACTGGTACACATACATCAACCGATCAACGCCATTCTCAACATCCACAAACTCGCGCAGGTGCTACATGGATGCATCGATAAAAGTGAGCTCACCACGCACGAAGCCCTCATGCGTGCCACGCTGATCAAAACTGATCTGTGTGAGTTGAATAAACGGACAGCCGGAAATCAGTCCGCTTAACTGCCCGAAGTACTCATCAACCCGCAACTCTTATCCCCCGCAGTGTTTCCACTTTCTCGCGTTGCCTGACCAACATGCGGTATTCGCCGACCCATTCGGCAAATTCCAGCGTTTCGGGTAACTTGTTGTCTTCGTATGCGCGTAGAAACTCGGCCGTGGTCATATGGTAACGCGACTCAAGGTCGCGCAGGCGTTGCTCAGTGCGCCTGATGCCAGCCTCCTGTAGGCGCATTTCATTGGCCAATGCGTTTTCCACGATTGGTCGTAATGGATGTTGGGATTCTGAAACCAGCTTCAACTCAACCATAGCCATCTCCTATTGATAAGGCGTTAGCGGCATTGTACCGTCTATCAAATTGAAAAGGGTATTTCACGGTCGCAGATTGAATCCCATCCCAACATGCGAAAAATGAGCATCTGCCGTAAGAATGTCCTCGATACCCAGGTCGGACATCACGACCATCGAAGTAAGATCCGTAAATGAGATGAGTGGCTTGTCATCATACTGGTAACGTAATTGCTTCGCAGACTCAAAACGATGCTGTGTGATGGTCTCAATCGTCAGATAGCCTTGCGCAATCGCCTGATCAATCAGATCAACAGAATTCCGGGCTTGTGAAAATGGCAGTCGCCTGAACAACAGCGTAATCGTCTCATCAAGCACGTAATCAGAGGTGATGATCCGCCTACTCTCAAGGCGTGCACGGCGATAATAATCACTTACTTCCGCGTGGCGCGTCTCGCTTTTATCGCGCAGCGTCAACCATCCCCACGTATCGACGAAAACGCTATTAACCATACTGGTTAACCATAGAGGTCTTCGTCAATACTGGATGCCAGGTGACCCACACTCACGCCGCCAATGAATTGCAGTAATGGATCGCCAGCAGGCTGCTGGGGCAGGCTGTTTTTCGTCCTCAACTCTTTGATCAACAGATACTCAACGTAATCCAGCAACTCCATCTTCCTGGCCGGAGACAGGCGCTCGGCTGCCATATTGATCTTCTCAAGCACTTGATCACTCGATTCCATATAGACCACCTGTGTTGATTCTACAGCCATACCCATGAATGAATTCATGGCTGACATCCTGCGGAAACGTGCTAATGAAGATTAACTAATAGAACCGTACACAGAAGGCCGACACACAGGTCGGCCACTACGTATATGTATGACGTAGGGCGCGGACCTGCGTGTCCGCCCTCTGTAGCTATGCGTCTGTACGGCCTATTTTCTCAATAATCATCA
>CAIXPS010000506.1 GCA_903921365.1 uncultured bacterium
CAGGAGAAGCTGGCTGGCGCGTGGGGCGTGAACTGGGGGGACGGGGGCGCTCCGACCGACGTGACGCTGAGGTTTAGCGCCGGTCGGGTCGCCCAACGCGTGCAGGAGACGAACTGGCATGAGTCGCAACGCATCGAGATGCTGCCGGATGGCCGCTGCTTGTTACACATCAAGGTGGGGAGCACTATGGAGATGAAACCCTGGATACGCGCTTGGGGACCGGATTGCGAGGTGCTGGCGCCGGAGACGCTGCGGACAGAAATCGCGGACGATATGCGAAAGGCAGGACAGTTGTATAACCAGATAAACACGGAGGATTCACGATGATCTTTGACCGAATGTTTGAGACAGCCAGTGGCAGCGTGCCATTCCCCTATCAAAGCCGACTGGCTGAGGCGGAAGGATGGCCTGATCTGCTGGAAGCGCCAACGGGCGCAGGGAAGACGGCGGCAATCGTGCTGGCATGGTTGTGGCGACGACGCTACGCGGAACAGAATATCCGCGCGGAGACGCCACGGCGATTGGTGTACTGCCTGCCGATGCGGGTGCTTGTTGAGCAGACGCGCGACTGCGTCAAAGGCTGGCTGGACAAACTTGGTTTGAGCGCCGAGATTGGCGTGTTTGTCCTGATGGGCGGCGAACAGGCCGTGGACTGGGATCTGTTCCCTGAGCGCGAAGCGATCCTGATCGGCACGCAGGACATGCTGATCTCGCGGGCGCTGAACCGTGGCTATGCATTAGGACGCGCTCACTGGCCGCTGCCATTTGGTTTGTTGAACAACGATTGTCAGTGGGTGTTTGACGAGGTGCAGTTGATGGGGAGCGGGTTGGCAACGACCGCACAACTGGCCGCATTCCGCGAGAAGTTCTTGACAAAGGGACGTTGCCCCAGCCTGTGGGTTTCAGCAACTTTGCGAAGAGACTGGCTCGTAACGGTTGACTTCCGCGAGCGTGTAAAAGGGTTGGCGATTCATGAGCTAACGTCGCAAGAGTGGAATACTTTGCCGCTCTCGACCCGCCTTAACGCCCAAAAAGCACTACACAAAACCGGTTTCAGCACCGATGAGCCGGAGATGTTGGCTGAAGCCATTCTGACTAAACACCAGTCAGGGAGTCTGACGCTGGTTGTTGTGAACACGGTCAGGAAGGCAATGGCGTTATACCAGGAAATAAAGAAGCTCGTCGAAAGAGGAACGACTCGCGGCAAAAAGGCAGCGACCATAGAACTACCGTTCCTGACAACCGAAGTATTGTTGTTGCATTCACGTTTTCGACCGCCAGAGCGTGAGGCCAAGATGAAGGAACTGGCGCGCATCCAGCGAGATGGCGGAATCATCATCTCCACGCAGGTGGTTGAGGCGGGCGTGGACATGTCAGCCAGAGTGTTATTCACAGAGCTTGCACCATGGGCATCGCTGGTGCAACGTTTCGGGCGGTGCAATCGTAGAGGTGAGTTCGAGACTGCCGATGTCTACTGGGTTGATGTGGACACCACTAAGAAGGGGGCGTTTGCGCCCTATGAGGCCGACGAGTTGGTATCTGCGCGCGAAGAACTGAACAAGCTGGGGCGTGTCGGGCCGCGGGTATTACGCGACCACCTCGAAACACTAAGCGAGACTCGAAGAGAAGCGCTTTATCCCTATACGCCTGGTCGCGTCATCAGAAGCAAGGATATGATTGAATTGTTCGATACGACCGCTGACCTGACCGGCGCGGATCTGGATGTGTCGCCGTTTATCCGCGAAACTGATGACCACGACGCGCAGGTTTTCTGGCGCGACTTTGACACGGACGCGAACGACCCTGTGCCACAGGCAAACCCTTCCCGCGGCGAACTCTGCGCCGTTCCAGTGAAGGATCTACGCCAACTGCTGAAAGACCGTGAGCGGATTTTTCAGTGGGACTTTCTAGAAAGTCGCTGGCGGCGAGCCGATTTCATCGTTCCGGGTCAGGTGTATCTATTGCGCGCGATGGATGGGCGCTATTCGCTCGAATACGGATGGTCTGTTGACATTAAAGATGTGGTTACCGTCGTTTCGAACCCAGCGAGTCAATCCGATGGCAACGACCGCGACCTCTATTCATCCGAGCGCAAGATATGGCAAACCATTGCCGGTCACACTAACCAGGTAGTGAACCAACTTGATATCATCATCAGTCATTTGGGCGCGCTATTGACGGATGTTGAGATTGCCGATCTGCGCCATGCGGCACGCTGGCACGATTGGGGCAAAGCCTATTACGTGTTTCAGAATGCATTGACGGCCAAGGCCACTCCCGATTTTGACTGCCCGCCTGGACACAAGTGGGCAAAGTCCAATCAGAAGAGCGAGCGCTATGCCCACCCAGGCTTCCGTCATGAGTTGGCAAGCGCAGTCGCGATGCAATCGCTCGGTCATTCCAATCTGTCGACTTACATCGTTGCAGCACACCATGGCAAGGTCAGGTTGAGCATTCGTTCATTGCCTACCGAAAAACAACCGCCAAACGGACAACGGTTCGCGCGCGGTGTTTGGGAAGGAGACACCCTCCCAAGCGTCAAACTGGGCGGTGGTGTGATTGCGCCCGAGGTCGCATTCTCGCTTGCGTTAATGGAACTGGGGATGACTAATGGACAGCCCAGTTGGGCCGAACGTATGTTGAAGTTGCGCGATGACTATGGCCCCTTCCGCCTCGCCTATCTCGAAACCATCCTATGCGCTGCTGACCGTCGCGCCAGTGCTAACCCTTTACCTGGAGGTGATGAATGAATCGAATCTATCTGGCCGGTTGCCGACCGGAACCGTTGTTGTCATACCTGAAAGCGTTGGGGGTGTTTCGCCTCGTCGTCGAACAGCTTGACCCCGACGCCCGCGCCGCATGGGAGGATGGAGTTTTTGTCCTTTACACGACAGTCGGGGTTGATGCGTTGATAGACTTCTTCTGTCGAAGCTACCAACCCACACCGATCGTTGTGCCGTGGAGTGGCGACGACTTTTTTACGGCGCAGGGGTTGAAAACCACGGGGAGCGTCAAGAAAACTCCAGCGGGCGCAAGTGTGATTGCAGCATTTCTTGACACCACATCGCCACGCCTGGAGAACTATCGCATCACCATCGACGAAATCAGCAATACGATGGAACGTCTGGGACTGGTGCGAGAGAAAGCAACAAAAGGGGAGGATGGGAAAGCAAAGCCAGCGACTTTACAGATACCTGGCAAGAAATTGACATCATCGCAATGCAAAAGCCTGCTGACCTCAAATCTGCGCGCGTGGTTGCCCGATGAAGTGATTCGCTGGCTTGATGTGGCGATGGCGCTCGATGCCAGTGCGGACAAAGCCGTTTTTAACCCGTTGCTTGGCAGCGGTGGAGGCAGCGATGGAAACTCACACTTTTCCGATAACTTCATGCAAAACCTGTGGGACATCCTTCCCGAATTCGACGCGCAGCGCAAGAATACGAACCCAATCGACGCTGCGGAACTGCTGCGCAGCAGTTTGCTGGGCGTAACAACTGCGGGATTGCTGTCGGGCAGAACCTCGGCGCTTTTCGACTCCGGCGCAGTTGGAGGGCCGAATGCCACACAGGGCATGAGCCGAGACTCGCTCACAAACCCGTGGAACTTTATTCTGGGTATAGAGGGGACATTATGTCTTGCCGGCGCCGCCAGCCGCAGGTTAAACGCAACCAGAAGCGCCGGCGCGTTCCCATTTGCCGTCAGAAGTCGCTCTGTGGGTAGCAATACGTTCAGCGCGGATAAAGAGTCGGGTCAGTGGGAGATATGGCTACCCTTGTGGTCGCGCGCAATCAGCTTTGCGGAACTCACAGCTCTCTTTGCCGAAGGGAGGGCAGAGGTGCAACGCAAACCAGCGCGCGACGGCGTTGACTTCTCCCGCGCCATCGCCTCATTTGGCGTTGATCGTGGCATCGATGCGTTTATTCGTTACGCTATTGTCAAGGGACGCATCGGCGGTGAAAACTACAATACCGCAGCGGCGCTTGGGCAGTTCTCGGTGTCGCCACAGCCGGGCGCAGAGCTGTTGAATGATATCGACCGCTGGCTGAGCAAAGCGCGGCGGGCGTGCGATGCGGATGGTGTGCCCGCCCGGTACCGTTCCTCCATGCGCCAGTTGGATAACGCCATCATGGTCTATTGCCGATTCGGCGGTAATGGGCGCTTTGCAGATGTGTTCTGCGCGATGGGAGCACTGGAGCGCGAGCTTGGGCGCACTGGAAAGAAACCTGGGCAAATTCAGAATGATCAGAACAAGGTAGACCCCGCGCCACTTTTGTCACTGCGTTGGTTACAAACTGCCGATGACGGTTCCGTTGAATTCCGCTTAGCGAGTGCGCTGGCGTCAATTCAACCCGCCAACGACACGCTGGGCGCATTGCGCGCACATCTTGAACCCATCCATGCAACTCAGAACACGTGGGACGAGAGCACAAAGACCGTTGTCTGGTCTGCGGGAGATATCGCGCACAATCTGGCAGCCGTCATGGAGCGTCGCATGATGGAAGCGGAGCGTGGGAATATGGAGTACCTGCCCCTGGACGCCAAATGCAGTGTCGCACCTGCCGATATTGCCGCCTTTCTTGCCGGCGCCGTGGATGAGCAGCGCCTTGAAGACTTTCTGTGGGGCGCATTGCTTATCAATTGGGCAAAGATCGACGCCTATCAACCGGCCATCAATGCGGACGCACTATTACCCTTACCGCGTGTTTTCGCATTGCTCAAATTGTTATTTCTACCGCGCGAGGCGGCGTTGCCGACGGCCAGCGGGCGCGCCTTATGGCCGGATGCCACTATCCTGGCTGCTCTACGCGCAAATGATGTTAACCGCGCCTCAATAGAGGCCGCGCGGAGGTTGCGGGCATCTGGTTATGTGCCGCTGGCTGGGGTAGAGCGCTGGAGCAACGCGATACAGCCAGCGCGACTCGCCGCCGCGCTTCTCATTCCGTTAGCGTTACCGCCGGGACCGGCAGGCACACGTGACCCGCTGTCTCTGGCGCGACTTGTATTACGTAATCCAGACATTTCTATTCAA
>CAIXPS010000507.1 GCA_903921365.1 uncultured bacterium
ATGCGTCCAATGATGTCCTCACGGCCAGCACGAATTCCCCTGTGGTTGAAACTCGCCTACACGGCGTTCATGTGCGTACTGATCCCGGTCTACTGGAAGTCCTGGGGGCCGCTGAACTTCCTTTACTTCTGTGATGTCGCACTGCTGGTGACCCTGCCGGCCATCTGGTTCGAGAACCGTCTGCTGGTCAGCATGCAGGCCGTGGCTATCCTGCTGCCGCAGATGCTTTGGGTGGTGGACTTCGCATCCTACGCATTTCTGGGCAAAGGTCCGATCGGCATGACTGCGTATATGTTCAACCCGGACAACAAACTCTTTGCCCGCGGCCTGTCGCTGTTTCACGGCTGGCTGCCGTTTCTGTTGATCTACCTGGTGTGGAAACTTGGCTACGACCGCCGGGCATTTGTGTTCCAGTGTATCTTCGGAATCGTGCTGCTGCTCGTCTGCTACTTCTTCACCCCGCCTCCGGTGGCCCATCCGAGCGGCGCGGTCAACATCAACTATGTCTTCGGCCTGAGCGACACAAAGCCGCAGCACTGGATGGCTCCGCAATTGTGGCTGGCGATGCTGCTGGTGGTGTTCCCTACGGTTCTGTATCTGCCGATGCATGGGGTGCTGTCCCGAGTCTTCGGGGCAACTCGTGCGATGGAACTTCGGGCCAGCAGAACACCGGAATCGATATAGCTATCATTTAATGGACTTTATTAAGGCCATTATTTATACTATCGTCGATAATAGACCTAAATAGGTATACTAATGGCTGATATATCGACAACAGCAGAATGGGAAATCGAACTGGGAATGCAGCTTCGCGCGCTGCGTCTCAGACAGGAACTGGATCAAATACAACTGGCTGATCGAGCGGGCGTTGCGTTGAATGCGGTGAAGAACCTGGAAGGGGGCAAAGGGGCGACATTGACCTCGTTCATCAAAGTGCTCCGGGCTCTGGGCCGGACGGATTGGCTCAGGACACTGGCCCCATCGGTTTCGATCAGTCCGCTTCAGATGCTCAAAACACGGCAGCCACGGCAACGGGCCTCGCGGCAACGGAGGAAGAATGTATAGGCCGGTCCATGCCATCGAAGTGCGCATCTGGGGCCGCAAGGTTGGTGCGGTGGCGCTCGATCCGCGGCTGGGGTATTATGCTTTTGAGTATGCCCCGGAGTTCGCAGCATCAGGCGTGGAACTCGCCCCGTTGCGGATGCCGCTGGCCGGAGCGCGCGAACCTTTCATCTTCACCGACCTGCCGGAACTGACCTTCAAGCGACTGCCGGCGATGTTGTCGGATGCGCTGCCGGATGATTTCGGCAACGGTCTGATTGATGCGTGGATGGCGCGGCAAGGTGTCGAGAAGCGCAACATCACGGCGCTGGACCGGCTGGCGTATATGGGCAGGCGCGGTTTTGGCGCGCTGGAGTTCAAGCCGGCCAGAGGATCGAGTACCGGAAGCGAGACGGCGATTAAGCTGTCGAAACTGGTGGAAGCAGCGCGGGCGGCAGTAAGGGGCGAATTGGGCAAGGACGAACTGGCCCAGTCGGCGCTGAATCAGATCATCCAGGTTGGCACGTCAGCCGGCGGCGCGCGCGCCAAGGCGGCCATCGCCTGGAATCCACTGACCGGGGAAATCCGTGCGGGGCAGTTTGATGTCGAAGAGGGTTTTGAGCACTGGTTGCTGAAGTTCGACGGGATGGGGGCGGATCGCGAACTGGGCGGTTCGCAGGACTATGGGAGGATCGAGTACGCGTATCACCTGATGGCCCAGGACGCGGGCATCCAGATGGCAGCGTGCAGGTTGCTGGAGGAGAACGGCCGGGCGCACTTCGTGACGCGGCGGTTCGACCGCGACGGCAATCGAAAGCACCACCTGCAGACGTTGTGTGCGATGGCACATTTGGACTACCGGCAAAAATCGACGCATGATTACAGCCAGTTGTTTCAGACCATCGACCAGCTTGGCTTGGACTATGCGGCCAGGGAACAGGCATTTTGCCGCATGGTCTTCAATGTATTGGCCGCGAATTGCGACGACCATACCAA
>CAIXPS010000508.1 GCA_903921365.1 uncultured bacterium
AGGGGCGCTGGATTGCCAGATATACTCTGGCGGGTCAGGATTCATTGGGCAATGAGTTGCCCTTACTGTGCTTTAGGATGTGATGCGTGGAAATGAGTGAAGAAAGCCTGGGACTGCCCCAGGTGATGGAAAAACAGACGATGCGCCGGCGCGTGTTCAACCTGGCGTGGCCGATCATCGCTGAAAATGGCCTCGAAACCCTACTCGGCATCGTCGATACGATACTCGTCGCGCACCTGGCGCAAAGCGCCGTGGCGTTGGCCGGCGTCGGTAGCGCCGTCCAGGTGATGCAGATATTGCTGTCAGCGCTGGCGGCGCTTTCCATCGGCGCATCGGTGCTGGTAGCGCAGGCTGTCGGCGCGCGCGATCTGAAGCGCGCCAACAGGCTCGCCCGGCAGTCGTTGCTGTGGAGCGTAATCCTGTCGCTGCCGCTGGCGATCGGCGGCTTCTTGATCCCCGGGCTGGTGATCGGTATGTTCGGCTTGGAGCCAGCCGCAGCCGATATCGGCGCGCGCTATATGCAGGTGACGATGGGCACGGCGGTGGTGCTGACCGGGCTGTTTATTGGCGGCGGCGTGTTGCGCGGGGCGGGCGATTCACGAACGCCCTTGATCATCACGACGGTTGCCAATGTGATCAACGTTCCGCTGGCATATGGCTTGATCTACGGTCAATGGGGATTGCCGGATCTGGGCGCGGTCGGGAGTGCCTGGGCCACGTTCATTGCCCGCGGTCTGGCGCTGGTAGTCCTGCTGATTGTCCTGTGGAAGGGTCGCAACCGGGCCGGGATCACCATTCGTGGCAAGGGCGGCTGGCGTCCCGACTTCACCGTGGCGCGGAGCGTGCTGTCTATCGGCGTGCCGGCTGCGCTCGAACAGATCATCACTGCGGCGGCCTTTTTTGTGGGGACGATTGTGGTGGGGCATCTGGGAACGACGGTGTTTGCGGCCAACCGCATTGTGTTCACAGCGCTGTCGATCTCGTTCCTGCCGGGCATCGGGTTTGCCATTGCGGGGACGGCGTTGATGGGTCAGAGCGTGGGCGCGAAGCGCATCGAAGACGGCGCGGCGGCCGTGCGAATTGCCACGCAATGGGCGGTTATCTGGATGGGTTCGATGGGGGTGTTGATCATCCTGTTCGCATCGCCGTTAATGACTCTGTTCACCTCGGATGTGGCCGTGATCGACGCCGGGATTTCCGGGTTGCGCGTGATTTCACTCGCGATGCCGGCGCTTGCAATCATGTTCGTCCAGGCGGGCGGTATGCGCGGAGCGGGCGACACGCGCACCCCGATGTTGATCTTCAGCGCGGGCGTATGGGTGAGTGTCGGACTTGGCGCGCTGGCTCTGGCGACGATTGGCGGAGGGTTGACCGCCACATCAGCGGGCTGGGCCGTCACCGGGCCAGTCATGGCCTGGTTGATGACGCGCCGCTTCCGGGCCACGATCAGCCGGCTCACCCGCGCGACGCCGGAGCCGGTTGGGACAATGGCGTTGGCGTCTGAACCCGCGACACCGGGTTAACACCCGGTTAACTGTCATTCCGTAGTGAAGCGGAGGAATCTGAGCCGTCGCCCGTATGCCAGTATTTGGAACACCTACATCCCTCGTCTGACACGTACATGTAGGCATGCGATGTCAGGCCTGCCACAACCCATGTTCGGGGATGAAACGCCAGCCGGGGACGGTCAGCGACAGGCGCGGCCAACCGGCGGCGATGCGCGCCATCGTGTCGTCCCACGCGCGCACGCCGCTGAGGGTGTCGGCGCGCTCGACGTTGCACGCGCCCACGGCCACGGCGGCGGTCAGGGTCTGTTCGGGCGTCTGATCGCGCAACAAGGCGCTGAGGAAGCCCGCGATGGTGCTGTCGCCGGCGCCGGATGCACCAACGACTTCAACCTGGAAGCACGGCGCCCATAGCTCTCTGTTGGCCCATGCGGCGGGATTCGACGGGCGCGCGCGCCCCATCGCCGTAATAGCGCCCACGCTGCCGGTGCGCGCGTACAGCCCGTTCTCGCCCAGCTTCAACCCGACGATCTTGACGCCGAGTGCCAGCAGCTCGTCGCTCAGGTCATGCAACAGTTCCGGCGTGACGACTGATAGGATACCCGCGCTGGCCGAACCCGCGCGCGCGGTCAGGTCGTTGTAGGTCTCGCGGCGCAGCATGTACAGGATTTCCTCGATGCTGGGCAGGAACACATCGACATAGGGCAGCACGCCGCGCACGATGGCCGGCCAGTTAGCGCGCCCCGCCGGCGAGTTCACGTCTGGCAACGCCATGTCGAGCGACGTGGTCAGTCCGAGCGCCTTGACGCGCTTGAAGATATCGATGAGTTCGACGCCGTCGTTCTCGTACATGCGCTTCATCAACGGCGGGTAGCCGAAGTGGAACAGCTTCACGTCGGTGAGCAAATCGTAGCGCACGTCAGAGGGGCCGAAGGTGTCGTTGGCGCTGGGGCAGTGCAGGAAGATGCGGTCAATGCCGGGCGGGTTGATGATGACGGTGTACGAACTCGTCGCGGCCGGGTCGATCAACAGTGTGTCGGTCAAGCCGGCGCCGTATGACGCGACGACGCCCTTGATCGCCTCGCCGAAGATGTCGGCCCCGATCTTACCCATCAACGCCGTCGGGATGCCGAGCTTGTTCAGCGCGAGTCCGGTGTTCGATACAGCGCCGCCTGTGGCTATCGTGACTGGCCCGACGTCGAGCAGACGCCCGGGGCGGAACACGCGCTCGAACTTGTCGCGGCTCATGTGGCTCATGTCGGGGATGACGTCGAGGCACAGATGTCCTGCGACGACGGCTTGATATTTCTCGCGCATTTGGCTGCTCCGGTGCAATCCTAACGGGCGCTAGGCTTGTAGTACTTCGGATAATCCTTGACGAGCAGATACAGCGGCTCGGCGTCCTCTTCGATCGCGGGGAAGCGCCCGACCGGCTCGTAAAAGCGGTTATCGGTGTCGTCATCGTTGACGCTGCTTACCTCACCGACGAGAATGCGCCCACCTTCGCCCCAGAACTTGTGATACAGCCCGCCGGTCAACGTGATGCTCTCGCCCGGCGTGAGTGTCACGGTGTCGCCGGCCTTCACGGTGCGGTGGATGCCGTCCATGGTCACCGAGACGTCGCGCGCGTCGAGACCTTCGTCCTTCGTCGATTGATACAACTGGATGACGAGGTTGCCGCCGCCGCGGTTGATGATGTCCTCGTGCTTGCTCCAGTGGAAGTGCATCGGCGTGATCTGACCAGGATCGACGATCAGCAATTTCTCGGCGTACACCACGCCGTGACCCTTGTGCAAGTCGGACATTGCCCCGTTGCGAATCGTGAAGATGAACAGACCGATCTTCGCGTAATCGCCCTGACCGAAGTCGGTGATGTCCCAGCCCAATTGATGCGTGACGATATCCTGAGCTTCGGGGCCTTTCGTCGCCCAATCCGCGGGCGTCCAGAACGCGAACGGCGGCAGATAGAACTGATGCTTGCGCGCGAAGTCCACTGCGTCGCGCATGATGGCGTTAATTTCGGATCGTTTCATAGTACTCCTTCGGTTGGACCTCGCAGCTCTCAAAGACCGCGTGTCCGAAGCGATTGTGCCATAGCTTACCGAGAGGGGCAAACGGAATAGTATGGTTGGTATGACAAACGCTGCCTTGGCGGGAATGACACGCTCGCGACTATGCGGGATGACGAAGAGCCAAAGTCCGTCATTCCGACACCGCGTTTCGGTGCGTGCCGTCACCTGCCATGACCTGAGCTGTGGAGGAATCCTGGCGTAACCCCGGCAGCACTTTCGATGGCGGCAAAGCGCTTTATCTTCGTATGATAGGCGTATAGACACGCGGCAACATCAGTGTGATGTCCGCGTTGATATTTGGCGTTGTGCTGCCTGCGGTCACGCTCACGGGCACGGCCGCACCCAGGCTGGTTGTGCCAGGGTAATACTGGGTCCCAAACGTATACCGATCGCAGTCTACCTGAGATAGACTTCCGAATCTTACTTTGTAATTGCCGGTGGGTATGCCTGGATCTGTGACGTAAATGCCTTGAGAATTCGTAGTCCCTGTAGCAACAACCCGACCGAGTTTGTCGATGACCTCTACCGCGACGAATTGAACCGGATTGCCAGGGAGGCCATAACTATAAACAAGCCCCGTGATCTGACCGCCTTTTGCCATTGCGACGTCAATGTTCTTGGTCGTATTACCCGCAGATACAGTGATCGTTGTCTCCAGCGTGGCCGTCATTGCATTTGCATAATACGTTTGCATATATGGCCCTTGATGAGGGACTGCCCATGCATAAAGCCTGTAGTGACCTGGCAACAGACCGGAAAAACTGTAACTCCCATTATATGAATCAGGCTGCTGCCAGGCATTATAGGTTTTGTCGTCCAGGTTATCCAGATAAATCACAACGCGATCTGTCATCGGCGCACCGGTGTCAGCGGCCGTAATCGTGCCGGTGATACTCCCGCCAGCCACCAGGATGCCGCTGACAACCGTCGTTGTTGCTGGCGCCGTGACGACAATCGCGCCGCCCATGCTGTAGGCATAGCTGGCCGAGATGCCATATGAAAAAGGAGAGTACAGCACCTTGTATTGACCCGATGGCACGCCAATGATGGCATAGTTACCGGCGCTGTCAGTAAATCCATATTTTGAGTTTCCAGATGTATCAGTCAGTAATATCGCGATGTCCTTGAGGGGAGTACCTGTGGCGCTTAAAACGCGGCCTGTGACTTGCCCTCCTCGCGCCATTTGCAGGTTCAATGGCAGTGTGACATTATACGGCACATAGACTTGCACGTATGAATTTACCCTATGACCGCCGGTAGGGTAGTAATAGGCCAGATAGGCTGAAAAAGGCGTATAGTCCGGGAAGTAATCCAACAAGTTTCTTCCCGGGTCCACATCCGAAAAGGCGAAGTTGCCGTTGGCATCGGTGACGGTTTTACGCGGAGATTGACCCACTGTCAGGAGATAGCAACCATACAGGGTGACCTCTATATGGGAGGCGCCGGCGCCGGTCTCGGCGATAGTGATCGTGCCGGTGATGGCGCTGCTTGCGACATTCTGTGCAGGCGCCGGAGCGATGTTAGTTTGCGCACTTGTGAATGGTTCACCTTGATACACCAAGCGCTGCTGTGTCGTGGTCATCGAACCGGATGCGAACGCAGTGGAGACTTCTTGGACTGATGCCAGCAGCATCAGCATTGCCGAAATGCCAAAATGTTTCGATAGGGTGATGAGATTAGCCATGTGACGCACCCTCGCAATGAGTGCATAGACGATTGATGCGTAATGATGGGCAAGAAATCGATAGGGAAAGTATAGCCGACTAATAGTGTTCTAAAGTAAAAGAGCACGGTTGCTGCTGGCAAGGCAATTCCAAGCTTCTTCTAATCCGGTCGATTGAGAATTATTTCACAAACGGGACGCATGGATCGTTGTATTGTTTTGTAAAGGAGAGTTATGGTTGTCAGACCGAGAGTTGTAATCATTGGCGCAGGTTTTGGAGGCCTACGCGCGGCGCGTACGCTCAAACGTTACCCCGTGGATGTGTTGCTGATCGATCAGCACAACTATCACACGTTCCAACCGCTGCTTTATCAAGTCGCCACAGCCGCGCTCGATCCCGATGAAATCGGCCACAACGTGCGCGGTATCTTTCATGGTCAGCCGCATTTCGACTTCCGCATGGGCAAGGTCATCGGCATAAACTGGGAAACCCAATCGCTTGTGCTGGAGAGCGGCGCCCCCGTGCACTACGACTATCTGATCCTCGCGGCCGGCACTGTGACGAACTTCTTTAACATCGACGGCATCGAGGCGAACGCGTTCCCACTCAAGAGCATGGACGAGGCTGTGCGGCTGCGCAGCCACATCATGGCGCAGTTCGAGGCTGCCGCTGCTGATCCCACATTGATCGAGCAGGGTGTGCTCAATTTCGTCATTGGCGGCGGCGGGCCGACCGGCGTCGAGATGGCCGGCGCACTCGCCGAGTTGTTCCACCACGTGTTGCAGAAAGACTTCCCAAACCTCGCTGTGACTAACGCGCGCGTGATTCTGGTGGAGGCGCTGGACAAGATATTGACGCCTTTTGCAGAGCCGTTGCGCGCCAAGGCGCTCGCCACGTTGCGCAGCCGTGGCGTCGAGGTCCTGCTCAACGAGGTTGTAGCGAAAGCGACCGCCGACGCGATCCACCTGAAAAGCGGCAAGGTCATCCCGACGCGCACGATCATCTGGGGCGCTGGCGTGAAAGGCAACCCGCTTGGCATGGCGCTGGGGCTGACACTGGGGCGCAGTGGGCGCGTGGTTGTAAACCCCGACCTGAGCGTCCCCGATCATCCCAACGTCTTCGTGATCGGTGACATGGCCGCGAGCACCGATGCGCAGGGCAATCTGTATCCGCAACTGGCGCAGGTAGCGATCCAGGGCGCCGTGCATGTGGCGGAGCAGATTGGCCGGAGGCTGCGAAACGAACCGGGCGAGCGCTTTGTATATCACGATCCCGGCTCGATGGCGACGATCGGGCGCAATGCGGCGGTGGCGCAATTCCCCAACGGCATGCGCTTCACAGGCTTCATTGCATGGCTGATGTGGCTGTTCCTGCACCTCATGTTTCTCGTGGGGTTTCGCAACCGGCTAAATGTGTTTGTCAACTGGCTGTGGAATTACTTGACTTATGACCGCAGCCCGCGGTTGAT
>CAIXPS010000509.1 GCA_903921365.1 uncultured bacterium
CATAACAATACTCCTACAATAAAACGATTATCGACAACACAACACAAAGTGGGTTTGCCTGATTGCGTAGAAGGCTATCACGCTTGCCTGTGTGCGTCAACACGCTTCACGCCGGCACGCCGGAGCCGGAGAAGACCATCGGCGTCCGTTCCTGAACGCGCTTTCAGCGCGTTTCGCGTAGCGATCTCAGACTGCGATTTCCAATCGCAGGCAATTGCGATTTCCAACTGCAGGCAACCAGGCAATTTGTCGTGCCGAAACCCTGCGAGGGGTATCGGGCAGGTGATGGCTCATGGCATTCAACCCTCGCAGGGGAACCTCGTGCTCCCTGCGAGGGTTGGACTTGCGCACAACACCGCCAACACATGACCCCTCGTAGGGTTGGCTTGCACTTTGTGTAAAAATCGGGATATGAACTCCGGTTTACGTTGCCGGTTTATTTCTTAACTTCCATCAATCGGTGGCTTTCTCCGGCATATTCTCCACCCGCGTGAGCCAGTAACTCACATCGAATCTATTGTCGCCGGTGAGGAAGCGCCACAGCTTGATGCGATTGACGATCTCCAGCCGTCCGGTGGCGTCCTCGAACCACGGTTCCTGATGCCCCAGGATGTTCTGCGCGTTGTTATCGGGATCATTCAAGTCCTCGGTGTTCCATAGACGTAACTGGCGCACCGTCGGATTGAGCCGGATCTTATACATGTAGCGCACCCGGTCGGTCTGGTTGCGGCGACCACAGTGCCAGATGCCGTGGTGCAACACCAGCAGTGTCCCGGCTTTGCACACCACGGGTACCTGCCCCAGCAAATTCTGGTAACGGGCGATGTCCATCTCGTTGATGCGGCGGAAGTGGCTGCCGGGCGCCACGAGCGTGCCGCCCATTTCCAGCGGCACATCGTGCGGGAAGTACATAAACTGGATGTCGAAGTCGCGCAGCGCGCGCGTGTCGATAATCGCGTCGCCATGCATGCCCTGTGCGGTGGCTTCACGCGGCTGGCGAATATGAATCGCGTGATGGTCGAACAACGGGTCCGGCCCGACCAGGCTCTGGATGATGCCCTGCACCTCGGGACGGCGCAGCATGTGCCCCAGCGCGGACGGTTCAGGGTAACAATTGGATAAGGGCGTCCCGGCGGCATGGCTGGGCACGCCCGCGTCAAACTCCGCCAGGATCGCTCGATTGAGGTCGTCTGGAATAAACTCGTCGAAGCGCAAAAAGCCCTGCGCCACAAAGGTAGCCATCTGTCGGGTCGTCAGCAAATACTTCTTATCAACGGTACTCATCTTTTATCATCCTGGAGAGTCAGGATCACGCCTGCCCTGGCTCTGCCTTCAAACTACCTACGCGATATCGACTAACTGCTCAAAGATAAACTCGTTCATCTGAAATGAGGTCGTATATTCCATATTGGGATAGGGCGGAATGAGTTGCGGGAACTGCACTACGCGCCAGCCATCCAGCAATGCATCCAGACCGGTGCTATATGGCGGCACATCGCTGTCGCCCGTTGTGGGGTGGGTCTGGCCTGTGCCATCATACATCGACCAACCTTTTACTCGGCTGTCCAGCGCCGAATTTGCCAGATACAACACTAAAACCTTTTGACGTTGTTTACTCATGAATCCCCTTGCTGTAGATGTGCCGTATCTTAACAGTGGAATGCAACACTTATCTCAAACTAAAAACCGATTGAGTTCTTCAATTAGCAAATGGACAGTGGTGGAAGGGTTATCTTCAACGGGATGGCAGGGTGAGTATTGCGCCAGCAATGTATGCGCGTTGCGAATGGCATCAGATTGTCTGGTGTGCAATTCACGGTACATGCTTGAACTGTTCTTTGTGTAGTTATGGCCGAGCAATGGCACTAACTTTTCGATGTAATCAGCGCGCGAGATACCCGTGTTATAGAAGTTGAAGTGCAACAAATACCACAGCTCGAACGCTTCATTGGAGTAGGCGATGCGAAACCCTGTTCGGTTTGCGAGAGCGAACGCTTCGTTGAAGCGCTGCGCCGGAACGGAATCGCGGTCAAACACGCACCAGATTTGGTCATACGGCTTGCGCATGTTCAGGTTGATGCGTGATTCATCGCGCACTTCAATCGCCCTGTTCACGACACCGAGTGGATCACCGGCAGCGCCACGAACATCTAATTCAATTACGTTGGCGTATTCCGAGTATGCACGGAAATACTGGGGTTCGGTCTTTTCCCCCTCACAGACAATCAGGAAACGTTGGCGCTGTTCGCGTATACCTTTTTGACGTGGGTGAAAGCCACGGTCCGATTTACGTCTCAGCATGGTCTCCTTGTTCTCCTTTGGCAGAGATGCTAACACCCTCAACCTGTGGCTTGTCGTTATCAGGTGGGCTCAGCACGTCGCGCAGATTACCAAGGAAGGGGATAGCCCCATACCTGCCAAGGATGTAATCCTTTTCAAAGCTGGCATCGTTACGCACGCCTTTGAACTCGACCAGGGAATAGAGCTTCTCGCTTGTTGCTGGTCTTTTTCAACAAACCACACCTGGTCTCTGCGAAACAGGCGATTGGTCAAAAGGTTCGTATCGTGTGTCGTATAAATCAATTGTGCGTTTTTTGGGTTTGTCTCGCGCGTGTTGAACAGTTGCACCATGTTGCGCGTCAGGATTGGATGCAGACGGGCGTCCATCTCATCGACAATCATGACGCTGCCGCGCGCCAGCACATCTACCAATTGACCAGCAAGTGCATATACTCTCTGTGTCCCATCTGATTCCTGTCTGTCCAATTCGAAATGGACTACCTCATTGGAGTCATTCATGTGATGAATCGTGCGCGTCAGCATGCGCCCGTCAAGGAAAGCCCTGCGGGCAGGCTGCTGGAGTGATTCATCATCGTTTGAATCGACTGGTAGGCGAGGATTGTCGACGACAGCGCCGGGAACGCCGGAAGGTTGGCGTTCTACAATTACGTCATCAAAGTCCAACTGTAATCCACGCAATAACTCAAGCACCTTTGCCCGTAGTTCGGGACTGGCGTGATTTGTGTCTAGCATGCGTTCCGTTAGAAATCGATTCGGTGCTGAAAGTCCTGAATTGATACGCAGGTTACTGAACCAGTCTAAAACAGTTCGCGCAATGGATCCATTGAATTCCGCGACAACAGAAAGGAAAAGCCGGTTCTCGCGTGTCCGATTCTCCAAGCCAGCACCTTCTTCTTTGAAGGCGCCCTGGAAGGCATATTCGCTGTTGTTGCGTGTGAAGAGCATTGACTCGCGCTTCTCTGGGACATGGTACAACCACTCCAACAACACGCGTTCCTGCGTTGCCTTAAAACCATACCGGTATTGCCTGTCTCGCGCAAAGAAGATGGCCTCAAAGAAAGAAGGCTGTTTGGCGGTAGCAGCATCAAGCAGGAATGGCTCTACGCGGATAGGCTCATTCACATCTGATTCGAGCCCGGCCCGAAAACGTGTCACGAAGCGGCGGGCAAAACTGATGGCTTTTATAAAGTTGCTTTTGCCGCTGCTGTTAGCGCCGTACAACGCAGCACTCTTCAGGAGTCTGACGCCGTCTGTTTCGAAAACGTTGTCCGTATCCAAACGCTTGTCTTTTGCTACAGCTCCGGTCGCAACCATGCTCAGTGTCTGAGGATCCTTGAAGGATCGGTAGTTGCCAACCGTGAATTCGATAAGCATGCCATTCTCCATCTGAATTGATGCGCTTATTTGTGATAATTTCACAAATAAGCGAGATTACATGCTGATTATAATGTACTAATCGTCTGTCTGTCGCCGGTGAGGAAACGCCACATCTTGATGCGATTGATGATCTCCAGCCGGCCGGTCGCGTCCTTGATCCACGGCTCTTGGCGCCCCAGGATGTTCGCGGCGGGGTTATCGCGCCGTCTTTCGCGCAGTTTTCTTTGCCGCGACTTTCTTCGCTGCTGTTTTGCGGGCCGCCTGCGGCTTCGGCCCCATCGTCATTGCCATCACGGCTTTCTGCACATGCAGGCGGTTCTCGGCCTCATCGTACACCACCGATTGCGGCCCGTCGATGACCGCGTCAGCAACCTCAAGCCCACGGTCGGCGGGGAGGCAGTGCATGTAGATCGCGTCCTTTTTCGCCAGACCCATGCGGCGCTCGTCGCAGATCCACCCAGTGTACTTGCGCCCGATCTCGGCGCTCTCCTTCAAATCGCTGGTGGTGAGCATGCAACCCCACGACTTGGGGTACACCACGTCGGCGTCGGCAAAGGCGTCGTCCATGTCGTGCGTGACGCGGAACGAACCGCCGCTCGCGGCCGCGCCCTCTGCGGCCTTTTGCAGAATCGAGGGCATCAACTTGTACTCCGGCGGGTGCGCCAGCACCACATCCATGCCAAAGCGCGCCATCTGGATGATGAGCGACTGCGGCACGCTGATCGGCTTCTGGTAGCTGGCCGCATAGGCCCAGCTCACCGCGATCTTCTTGCGCTTCAGGCTCTTGCCCTTGAACTCGCGGATCGTGAGCAGGTCGGCCAGGATCTGGAAGGGATGATACACGTCGCACTGCATGTTCAACACGGGCACGGGGCTGTGCTCGGCCACTTCATTGATGTACTGGTTGCCGAAGTTCCAATCGCACTGGCGGATCGCGATACCGTTGAAATAGCTGCCGAAAATCCGGCCGATCTCCTTGGCGGTGTCGCCGTGTGAAATCTGGGTGGTCTCGCTGTCGATGAATGCGCCGTGGCCGCCGAGTTGCGCCATGCCCGCTTCAAACGAGCCGCGCGTGCGCGTGCTGGTGAAGAAGAACAACATCGCGAGCGTCTTGTCGCGCAGGATGGGATGGGGAATGCCGCTGCGATATTCCTGCTTCAGCCTGGCGGCCATGTCGAGCACGGCCTCTGTTTCGGCGATAGAAAAGTCGAGGTCGCTGATGAAGTCACGGCCTGCGAGGTTGACTGTTTGGAGTCCCTTTGGGATTGATTTACTGCTTGGCATGAACGCGATTATAAATACGAATCGCGCTAATGTGGCCGGCTGCGCGGCCTATTCGTTAAACATCTCGCCGACGCTGCGCCCTTGATGCACGCGGCTGATCACTTCACCCAGCAGCGGCCCCACTGACAGGTATTTCATATTGGGCAGCAGGCGCTCCGGCGTGGGCGGGACCGTGTTCGTGATGACGATTTCCTTGATTGGCAGCACTCGGAGGCGCTCGATGGCCGGCCCGACGAACACCCCATGTGTGGCGCACACATACACGTCGCGCGCGCCTGCCTTCTTCACGGTTTTGACGGTGTTCTCGATCGACCCGGCGGTGGATATCTCGTCGTCGACAATCACAACGTTGCACCTGTCCACCTCACCGATAACTGAGAGCACCTCCGACTGCGCATCGTTGCCGGTGCGGCGTTTCTCAACAAACGCCATCGGAAGATTCAGTTTGGCCGCAAAGTTGCGCCCTTTCTTGGCAAAGCCGAGGTCGGCGGTAACGATCACCGCGTTGTCGGGCTTTCGTTCAACGAAGTACTCGCTCAGCAGATGGAACCCGGTCAACTCGTCGCCGGGGATGCTGAAAAAGCCCTGGATTTGCCCGGCATGCAGATCGACGGTGATATAGCGGTCGGCGCCGGCGGTGACGATCATGTCGGCCAACAGGCGGGCTGTGATCGGCACGCGCGGCTGATCCTTCTTGTCGCTCCGCGCGTAGGCCATATAGGGCATCACGACAGTGATGCGCGCGGCTGAGTCGCGTCGCAGGCAATCAATGGCGATCAGCAGTTCCATGATGTGATCGCTGACCGGCGATGAAAGCGTCTGGATCAGAAAGACGTCCTGACCGCGCACGCTCTCGTGCAAGCGCCAGAAGATATTCTCATTAGGAAACTTAATGCAATCGCGCCCGGTCAGTTTCAGACCAAGGTGCGCGGCAATCTCTTCCGCCAATTCCGGGTGGCTGCTGCCTGCAAATACCTTAATGCCGCCGTAGGCATTAGCGCCAAGATCTCTTATATGGTTTGTCACGCGCATGATGGCCGTCCTCCCTGCCGCTCTATTGTATGTGTAATCAGGCTTTTTGATGTCCATCTTAATAGTCGCGGCCATCATTGCCGTTCCGCCAAAAGCGTCGTTCGCCCTCAGTCTCTGCGTTCCTTATCCACCCCGAGGCCATGCGCGATAGCCGCGAAGCGCGACCCGATGCGCATGAGGGGGGAGCTGCTCTGGGTGATCAGTTCCGCGTCGCGCAGGGCGAGCAGAAAGTCCTGCGGCGAGGTATAGGGGCGCATGCGCACGCGGCAACCGCCGATCTCGCGCAACAGATGCGCGTCACTGCCGGCGCTGCGCGGCAGCCCCAGTTCGCGCGCCAGCACATCAGCCTCGCTATTCCTGGCGGGATCGAGCGTGCGCGCGTTGAAGACCTCGATGAAGTCCAGCTTTGGCGCCAGCCGCAACAGGTTCGCGCGCCCCAGCCCGGAGCGGATCGGATCGAGCGGGTGTGGCGCGCCAACGACGCCGCCCTGCGCATGTGTGCGCTCGATCGCTTCCTCCGGCGTCACCCCGCGTGGGATCAGTTCGTTGATAAACAGGCACAGCAATTCGCCCTGCGTGGTCTTGACTTCCTCGCCCACGATCACCAGGTCGGGCGCAGCCGCGTGCGCCTTCAGCGCTCCCGATATCTCGTTGTGGTCGGTGACCGCGATCCGGTCGATCCCCACGGCGCGACAGGTGCGGATGATATCGTTCAGACGGTTCAAGCTGTCTATGGAGTGATGCGTATGTGAATGAAGTTCCAGGTCAATCATCCGTCATCTTCAACACTTCTCGGAATTGTTCGCCCGGCAGGGTCGGCCCGACGATGCCGCGCTCTTCCATCTGCTCGATCAGCCGCGCCGAGCGGGTATAGCCGATGCGCAGGCGCCGCTGCAACAGCGATATCGATGCCTTTCCTTGCAGCCGCACTGTTGCGACAGCATCCTGGAATAGCTTGTCGTCGCGGTTGCCGCCTCCGGTCTCTGCCGCGGCTTCGGTCAATGCGCGCGCCTCTTCCCATGTGTTTGCGGGCGGGGTCAGCCCGCCGGTTAAGTCGGCCACAGGCGCAGGCCTGGCGTCGCTGTCGAGCGTGCCTGACATCGGCGTGCTTGGCCCGTTCATCGCAGCTGTAATCGGGTCTTTGCCCGCATTCTCGCCGCCCACCTGGGCGCGCCAGTGTCGCACGACGCGGTTGATTTCCTTGTCCGACACATAGCAGCCCTGTGAGCGCACGGGCAGGCCGGATTCAGGCGTGACCACCAGCATATCGCCTCGCCCAAGCAGTTTTTCCGCGCCGGGGGTGTCGAGGATGACGCGCGAGTCTACGCTAGTCGCCACCGTGAAAGCGATGCGCGCCGGGAAGTTGGCCTTGATGAGCCCGGTCACCACGTCGACGCTGGGGCGTTGCGTGGCGATGATCAGGTGGATACCGGTGGCGCGCGCCATCTGCGCCAGGCGGCAGATCGTCTTTTCGGTCTCGTCCGGCGCCAGCATCATCAGGTCGGCCAGTTCATCGATAACGACGACGATGTAGGGAAGCTTCTTCAGTTCATCGGGGCGTTGTGCGCCGGCAAACTCGGCGACCTTCAGGTTGAAGTCGACGATGTTGCGCGTCCCGTGCTTGGCAAAGGTGCGATAGCGGTTTTCCATCTCGCGCGTCGTCCATGTCAGCACGGCGGTGACCTTTTCGAGGTCCACAACCACCGGTGAGATCAGGTGCGGGATGCCGTTGTAGCCGGTCAGTTCCACTCGCTTGGGGTCGACCATCAGGAAGCGCAGATCCTCGGGCGAGTTGTAGCACAGCAGCGCCACGATGATCGCGTTCACGCACACGCTCTTGCCCGAACCGGTGGTGCCGGCAATAAGCAGGTGCGGCATCGTGGTCATGTCGGCCACGACCGGATGGCCGCTTACGTTCTGCCCCAGCCCAAGCCGCAACGGGGTCTTGTGCGCAAGATGCGCGAATTCGTCCGATTCCATCACGTCCCTGAGGGACACCAGCGAGGTATCGCCGTTGGGCACTTCAATGCCGACGATGGCGCGCCCGGGCACCGGGGCTTCGATGCGGATGCGCTGCGCCGCGAGGGCGAGCGCCAGGTCGTCGGCCAGTCCCGCGATGCGGCTGACTTTGACCTTGACCTGTTTGCCGCCCTTCATCTCGATAAATCCCGGCTCCACGCCGAACTGGGTGATAGTCGGCCCGCGGTTCACCTCGACGACGCGCCCCGGCACGCCGAATGCGTTCAGCGTTTCCTCAATCACCTGTGCGCGCTTGCGAATATCCGACTCCTTAAGCGTGGCGTCGTTGCCGGGTTCCAGCGTAGTCTCCACGTTCGGGAGCGTCCAGGCGCGTTGTGTCTCGATGCGCGACGAAATAACCGGCGGGGTCTGCGGCGGTAGCGGGCGGCTCGCGCTCGACGGCGCGTTGGCGGTAATCGTATCTGTCCCGCCGATGATGCGCGGCTGCGGCAGGCGTGGCGTCGTGTTCGTCGTCGGTGAACGCAATGGCAGGTTGACGCCGTTTGTCGCGCTTTGCGCGCCCTTGCGCCCGTTGCTCTGGTTGATCACCGGCCCGTTTCCGCTGCCCCGCTGCGCAAAATCGCGCTGCGCAAGGTCGCGCTGCGCGGTCTGGCGAAGCGCCGGCATGCCGCCAAGCGCTTCCGCTTCCGCGTCTACGTCCGCGTCGTCGCTTGGTCGCAGTATCTTGCGGCCCTTTGGTTTGGGCTTCAGACCGTTGATGATCAAGTCTTCGTTATCCCGGTCGTGGTCGTAAGGAGGCACAATCACGCCGCTGGATGATCCCCCGACCTGGCGGTCGTCCTCTTCATCGTCGCTAGGGCGCACCACGGCGCGCTGTTGGAGGTAGTCCACGATCTGTGCTACCGATACCCCGACGACGAGCATGAGGGACACGATCCACATTACGATTAGCACGATAACCGCACCGGCAGGCCCGAGTGAGGTTGAAAGCGCGCTCAGGATGGCCCATCCGATATACCCACCACCGCTGCCGGCGTCAGCCAGCGCCTGCCCGTTGGGTTGCGATCCCATGCCGATTGCATGCAGGGTTACCAACAGGGTCAGATACACCAGTATGATCCCGACGAGGCGTCCGGCTGCGAGTCGCGGGAAGCGATCGCCAAAGCGCCGCAGCACGAGGTAAATGCCGATCAGCCCCATCATCACCGGCGCCACGAATGTGCCCCAGCCAAAAGCGCGCCCCAGTATCTTGATCCAGCCGCTGGTCAGTTCACCCTGACCGCCCGGCGACAGTGCGCTTAAAATGGTTAAGGCAGCCAGACCTATGAGGACATAGCCAATCAGATCGATATACTGATCGGCGGTGAGCAAAGGGCGCGCCGGCTCGGGCCGGCGTTGTGCCGCTTGTCGTGGCTTACGCTTTTGCGCGCTTTTCCCGGCTGGCTTCTTTTCGAACTTCATAGGACAGATGTTCTAATTGTATCGCTAATTATTTCTGGTCTTTTACCGAACGATGATGACCCAACTATACAACTTGAAAACTGACCCGACGGCGATTGAACGCGCCAGCCAGATCATCCGCGCAGGTGGATTAGCGGCGTTTCCAACAGAAACGGTCTATGGCCTGGGTGCGGATGCGACAAATGCGGACGCAGTCGCGAAGATCTTTGCGGCCAAACAGCGCGCATTAAATGACCCGCTGATTGTACATTGCGCGCCGCCGGACAACGCTATTTTCCCCGGCGAGCTTTTCGCCGGCGAGCTTTTCGCCCGTGATCTGCCTGCGCGCCTGGGAAACATGGCGCCACTCGTCCTGCGCCAGTTGCTGCAGGATGGGATCATCGGCGTGTTGACCAACGCCCAGCGCCGTCGCGCCAATGCCCTCATCGGCAGTTTCTGGCCTGGGCCGCTCACCCTGGTGCTGCCGCGCGGCGAGCGCATTCCACTCAATGTCACCGCCGGTCTCGACACTGTGGCAGTGCGCATGCCGGCGCATCCGGCCGCGCTGGCGTTGATTCGGCACAGCGGGGTCCCAATCGCTGCGCCGAGCGCC
>CAIXPS010000510.1 GCA_903921365.1 uncultured bacterium
AGGCCATTACGGCGCTGGAGCAGATGGCGCGACAACTCCCCAACGTATTGGCTGATCCCGCGCCGAGCGCAATAATAGGCGAATTACGCGCTGGCGGGCCGTTGCTCACCCTGGCGATGTTCTGCAACAATGCGCACTACTGGCAGGTGTTTCACGATGGCAATCGCCTGGTGCGCGAGACGCTGGCGCAGGCGGGCGTGGCGGTGCTGTAGCGGCTATTCCAGCCATGGGGTGGACAGGTTCCGGGCTTGTATAGCCCGTGTGTTGCAGCATTACATGCTGTATGAGTATATACTGCGTGCGCTTTGCTCATCAAGATATTGTTTCCATATGATCCCAACCCGGCTCGATCTGAGTATTGTCTAAAAGGAGCGATGTGATGAACACCCATTGGTGGATAGGATTGGTATCCAGTTTTCTGGCAAGTAGTGTTGAAGTTGTCGAGGCGGTCACCATCGTGCTGGCTGTCGGGGTCACGCGCGGCTGGCGCAGCACCTGGATCGGCGTTATCAGCGCGCTCCTGGCGCTGACCGCACTCGTCGCAATCCTCGGCCCGGCGTTGCAGACGCTCATTCCCCTCGACGTCCTGCGCGTTGTTATTGGCACACTCCTGCTGATTTTCGGACTGCAGTGGCTCCGCAAGGCCATCATGCGCTATACCGGACTGAAGGAATTGCATGACGAGGCGCGGATTTACCAGCGCGAGGTCGAGGAATTGAGCCATGAACCCAAAGCGGCGCGCGGGCAGTCGATGGACTGGACTGCATTTACCGTGGCGTTCAAGGGCGTGCTGCTGGAAGGACTTGAGGTCGTTTTTATTGTGATCACGTTTGGCCTGACTGCCGGCAACGTGGCGCCAGCCATTATTGGCTCGGTCGCCGCAGCGGTTATGGTAACGCTGGTTGCCGTGGTGGTGCATCGACCGCTGAGTCAGGTTCCCGAAAATACACTCAAGTTCGCCGTAGCGATCATGCTCGTATCGTTTGGAACCTTCTGGGCTGGCGAGGGGGTGGGGCTGGCCTGGCCGGGCGAGGACCTGGCGATTGTGGCGCTGATGGTGTTTTATCTGGCCAGCGCAATCGCAATTATCTCGCTGCTTAAACGGCGCGCTGCGTCAAAAATGTCATCTGCTAAGGGAGTCAGCTAGAAATGAAGCACGTCAAAGCCTTTTTCGCGTTCTGGGTTGACTTCATCGTTGGCGATGCATGGGAAGTCGCGGCTGGCGTGCTGGTTGCCTTGATTCTGCTGTTTGCAGGCGGGCGTTTGATCGATGGCGGCGTGAGGACGATCGGCGTGATCTTCCTCCCGGTAGCGATCGTGTTTTTGCTGATCATCAGTTTGTGGCGAGTGCGTCATTAGGCATGGGAAAGTAAACAGATAGAGCAGTATCGCAGTGGAGTCTGAAAACCATGGAACAACCTGCATTCAAGGTATATCGATATCGCTGGGTCATTTTGCCAGCGTACATGTTGACGGCCGCATTCAATCAACTTCTGTGGATTACCTTTGCGCCGATCACGAGCCAGGCAACCGCCTACTACGGCGTCAACGATCTGAGCATCGCGCTGTTGTCGCTGTGTTTTATGGTCGCGTACCTGGTCGTGTCGATACCGGCGTCGTGGTTGATTGACACGCGCGGGTTTCGCGTTGCGGTAATCGTGGGCGCTGGATTGACCGGCGTGTTCGGGCTGATGCGCGGGCTGGCCGGGTCAAATTACACGCTGGCTTTGCTCGCTCAAATTGGCATTGCAATTGGTCAGCCCTTCATCCTGAATGCGCTGACGAAGGTCGCGGTGCGCTGGTTCCCCTTGAGCGAGCGCGCCACGGCGTCGGGACTGGGCTCGCTGG
>CAIXPS010000511.1 GCA_903921365.1 uncultured bacterium
AGTCACAAGTCACACTCGCCCGGGCAGCGAGACGGTAAAGGTCGTTCCCTTACCGACTTCGCTCGCAACCGTAATCGTGCCGCCGTGCAATTCGACCGCGTTCTTCGTGATGCTCAACCCAAGCCCGGCGCCCGGAATCTGGCCAGTGTTACTGGCGCGATAAAACGGCTCGAAGAGCCGCGGCAGGTCTGCGGCGGGTATGCCGATGCCCTCGTCCCGCACACTTAAGACTACCTGGTCGCTATCCTCCGTCACGTCGACAAAGACGCCCTTGCCTTCCGGCGTATATTTCAGCGCGTTCGAGATCAGGTTGGTGATCACTTGCCACATCAAACGCGGATCGTGCGGCGCCAATTCCCGTGTGTAGGTGAAGGCGAGTTTATGCTTCAGGGCTGGGTTGTCCAGGAAGGTTTCGATAATGTCGCTGCACAGTTGTCCCAGGTCGCCCAGCACTGGTTTGAATTCGACGCGCCCGGCCTGGATGCGTGACAGTTGCAACACCCGGTCGATGATCTCGGTCATATGGCTGATCTCGTTGATTACTTTCTGCAGGCGAGTGTCGATCTGCGCCGTGGTCATGCGGGCGCGATAGGCTGAAAGCGATTCAGTGATCATCAAGATAGTCGCCAGCGGGGTGCGATACTCCTGCGACACCATGCTGACAAAGCGCGACTTCATTTCGTTCAACTCCTGCTGCTGGCGCAACGCGATCTCGAGACGATCATTAACCACGCGCAACGCCTGTGTGCGCTCTTCAACCCTTTGCTCCAGTTCATGCGTCCGCGCGCGCACCTGCTGGTTCAATTCGGCCTGGCGCATCGCGATTGCAATGGGGCGGGCGATCTCCTGGGCAATGGCGATGTACTCGGCGTCGAAAAAGTCGGCATGCACTTCCGTCAGTTGGAGTGTGCCGACGACAATACTGTCGACCTTCAACGGGATGAACAGGACGGCATGGATGTTATTGGCCTTGGTCGCCTGGCCAAGCTCTCCTCCGATCTGGTCGCCATCAATCCGCGACATATGGTAGTCGACATTCAACAGCCGTTCATACTCGCCCGGCTGTATAAGGATTGATTGACCCGGGAGGAGAACCGGGCGGACAGCATACCAGGCTGCCAGGCATGTGCCAGTCCGCGCCTGACTGTCGATGCTGGCGACAATCGCGGAGCGACATGGAATCAGATCGTGTAACGCATCCAGCGCGATCTGTGCAACGATTTGCACAGAGTCCGCGCGCATGATTGCCAGATCGAGTTGGCGCAGTATCTCGATGCGCCGGGCCGACTGTTGCGCCGCCTCCAGCGCCTGTTTGCGCGCGGTGATGTCGGTCACCATGGCCAGGCCGCCGGTGAAGGCGCCGTTGGCATCGCTGTTGAGTAGCGTGGATACGATAGCCCAGACGATCTTGCCGTCTTTGCGCAGGAGTCGCACATCACGGTCCTCGCGAATCGCAGCGAAGCCGGCGTGATCGCTCGCGCCATCAGACTGGTCATCAGGATGCACGAACGCCATAAAAGGCTTGCGCAACATCTCATCTGATTCGTAGCCCAGCATGTCGGTCATTTTCTGGTTGACGTGTGTGGTGATCACGTTCTGGTCAACGGACCACAGCCCTTCCTGCGCGGTCTCGACAATGCCGCGATACTTCTCTTCACTGGCGCGCAGCTCGTATTCCAGGCGGATGGCTTCGGTGATGTCGCGACCAATCCCCTGGATATCCTGCAGGTTGCCCTGTTCGTCGTAGATCGCCTGGTTGACCCATTGATACCAACTCACCTGCCCATCGGCACGGAACATGCGAACTGAGATGCGCCCGGTTGGTTGATCGGGCGATAGACTGCGCAAGTGCATAGCCACCGCCGCGTGGTCATCGGGGTGAATGCGTTGATTGATCTCAAACCCACTCAGTTCCTCGATCGGTTTACCGATGAAACGGCACAGTGCTTCGTTGGCGAAAGTCAGCGCGCCATCCGGAGTGATCCGTCCGATCAGGTCCGTCTGCGTCTCGACAATGGCGCGATAACGCTGTTCCGTCAGCGCAACATCGCTTTTTGCCTTTTTACTGTCAGTGACGTCGAAGATGGTAATGTGCGCGGCCAGGCGCCCCTGAAACTCGATGGTGTGTGACGTGATTTCCGTATCGATGATTGTGCGGTTCTTCAACCGCTGGCGTTGCTCGCCGAAAATACGAAAGCCGAGTCCGCGGCCTTTTAGTTCCATGGCATACGCGCGCAGCAGTTTCGCCTCTTCGGGCGGACTTACGTCATACATGGTCATGCGATGAAATTCATTGCGCGCAAACCCATACTTCGCCACTGCAGCGTCGTTGACTTCCAGAATATATAGCGTGTCAACGTCAACGATCATCATCGGCAACAGGTTGGCAACGAAGAGCGAGCGCGAGATGCCCTGTTCGTACAGGACCTGGGCGTCCAGTTGCGTCGCGGTCTGGCTTGTCAGTGGTGTTGCTGACGCGCCTGTCGGTGTGGTCATGCCTGCGGTCAAGTCCGCTTCAAACTGCTGCAGGTTCAAGATGCGGTAGATGGCGCGTGGCAGGGCGTCGAACTCCGCGACCGTCAGCACGTCCGATGCGCCGGCGGCGCTGGCTTGTTTATAGAGCGCGGGTGACACTGCTTCGAACACTACGATCACCTTGGTGTTCAGGCTGATCAGGCGCAGGTGCGTGAGCATCGCCAGGCTTTCTTCGGCGCTTGTTCCCAGATAGATAACAGCGACAGATGGCGCTTGTTCGGCGAACGCCGCGCGAACGGATGCGCGTTGCCAGACAATCTTGAGGGCGACAGTGTAACCCCATGACACGCCGCCCTGCTGAATGATATCTCGCACCCCTAGTGACTGCGATATTAGCAGCACATTGATTGTTTTCATGGTGATCGCGATGAAGTTAATGCCCGTACTATATTCGCGCCGCAACACCTGTGCGCAGCGACTTGTTCTCCGATGGCTATTATATCTTTACTTTCTAACCAGTTCAGCACAAGCCTGCGAGTCGCTGATTCAGGCTGAAGGCCAATAAGACAAGCAAGAGGGTTGACACACAGGTCAACCCCTACGTCTGTATCGCCTTGTTTTTCTTGCACACTTCGGCGGATGGTCAAACGAGCGGATGTCGCATCTCACGTACGGGCGAACCCACGTGTTCGCCCGATAAGAGGGTTGACACACGGGTCAACCCCTACGTCTATGCGGATTGCGGAGGGGCAGCCATGACGGCAGGGAAGATTTATATCTATAATGCCAAATGTAATGAGTATCGTAAGCACGATCGATGTGTTAGAACAACGCCTTGGTGTAAAACGTGAATACATCTTGCGCCTGGCGGTCAAGCACGGTGCTATAAACGTGCGCCTGTTTGGTTCCTATGCGCGCGGTGATCAGCAACCGAATAGCGATGTCGACTTCTTGGTCGATGCCGGGCTGTATGTCACGCCGTTTTTTCCTGGTGGACTGATCATGGACCTTGAAGCCTTGTTACATCGTAAAGTCGATGTAGTGGAGACCGCGGCAGTGCATAAGCTCATTCGCGATCGTGTGATCAGGGAAGCAATTCCCATATGAGAGTGCCTGACGATACGCATTATCTGGAGCACATTCGCGAGTGTATTGAGTTAATCGAAGCCTGATGTATTCTTAAGCGCGCGGAGGCTTTATGATGGATATCACCCCTTACAAGTTACTGGCGGAACGCCTGGACGCACTGCCCAATGGGTTCCCACCGACAAAGGATGGCGCTGAACTGCGCCTGCTGGCGCGGATATTTTCACCTGAAGAGGCTGCCCTTGCTGCTCAGCTTAGCCCCGAAGCGGAGAGCCCGGATGCCATTGCCGCGCGGATCGGCGGCGACGCGGCCCAACTGCGCCGGCAGCTCAAGGAGATGGCCCGGCGCGGGTTGATCATGGTCTATCGCGCAGCACGCGCCCTTGAATATGGTCTGATGCCGTTTGTGGTTGGTATCTGCGAGATGCAGTTGAACAATATGGACGCGGAACTGGCGCGCCTGTTTGAGAATTATTTCCAGGAAGCGTTCAGCATCGCACTGGCGATCAAGCCGCAGTTTCACCGCATCGTCCCGGTGGGAAAAAGCATCCGCAGCACGATGGAAGTTCGCCCATTTGAGACGGCCGCTGATCTGGTCAACGCCGCGCAGGCCTGGGCGGTGCAGGACTGCATCTGTCGCAAGCAGAAAGCGCTGATCGGCGACCCGTGCGAACATCCCGTCGACATCTGTATGGTGCTGAGTTCCCGCCCTGGCGCATTCGACGGCAGCCCCACCCTCCGCGCCCTGACGCATGAGGGCGCACTCGCCACCCTGCGCCGCGCGTCCGATGCCGGGCTGGTGCACTCGGTGAGCAATAACCAGAAGGATATCTATTACATTTGTAACTGCTGCACCTGTTCGTGCGCCATCCTGCGCGGCATGGCCAAGCTGGGCAAGGCCAACGTCGTCGCCAGCTCGGCCTTTGTCAACCAGGTGGACGAGGCGTTGTGCGCCGGTTGCGAAGAATGCGCGAAGTACTGCCAGTTCAACGCGCTGACCGTGGATGGCGTGGCGCATGTCAACGCCGTCAGTTGTGTCGGCTGCGGGGTATGCGTCCCTGCTTGCCCCACTGAGGCGCTCGGTCTTGTCCGCCGCCCGAACGAGGAAGTGAAACCAGTCCCTGAGACATTGGGGGATTGGGCCGCCCAGCGGGCGATGGCTCGCGGTTTAGCGCGCGAATGACGACCTACGCAAAAATAAGCGTGACCGCGAAGCTGGCAGCCTACATGCGCCGGTTCTCGGATATTCCGTTTGCCGAGGATGTGGCTGAGGTGTTGCAGGCGCGCGAGGCATTCGACGCGTTGCTCGCCGGTAGCGGGTTGCAGCCGGACGACCTGCTGTGGTATGCGCCGATCTTCGAGGTGCGCTATAAGAGCATCGCCGCGGCGATTCGCGCATCCCGCGTCAGGCAGGTCGTGGAGATGGCCAGCGGCGTCTCGTTGCGTGGGCTGGCCATGGCACAGGACCCCGCGATGTCATACGTCGAGACCGACCTGGCGGAGATCACGGCGGAGAAAGTCGGGCTGGTGGCCGAGTTGCGTCGTCGTCACACCCTGCCGGACTACGAGAATCACCACCTGGTCGCTGCAAACGCACTTGACCCCGCCGATCTGCACGTCGCTGTTCATTCCTTCAGGCGTAATCTGCCCTTTAGACAGATCGCCGTCGTGAACGAGGGGCTGTTTCAGTATCTGAGCGCCGGCGAAATGGAGACTGTCGCGCGCAATGTCCGCGCGTTGCTCGTCGAATTTGGCGGGGTGTGGATCACGCCAGACTTCTCAATCAAGGCGGACGTGAGGAACGTGTCCGAGCGGCAACAGCGTTTCCGCGCCATCGTTGCCACGGCTACGGATCGCCCGATGTACAACAACGCATTCGACAACGACGCACAACTGGATGCGTTCCTAGCGCGCCTTGGATTGCGCGGGCATGTAGTCAGCCAGTTGGACACAGCCGCCGAGAGTGTATCGATCGGCGCGCTACAGTTACCGCGCGAGAGCCTGGAGCGGTCAAGGTCAGCGCTGAATTTGTGGATACTTTCCCCTGTGAACGCCCTATAATCTCCTTCATTCTTTGGGGTTGTACAACCGTGACTATGAAAAACAAACTGCATTGGGTGATCGCTTCCATTGGCGCGTGCTTTGGTCTGCTCGCGTTCCTGGCACTGCTGTCGATGGCCTCCGCGCAGACCTCAGGGTGGGAGACGTATACGAGCGACGATGCGGCATTCGGGTTTGAGTATCCGACCGGCGCGACAGTCACGACTAGCGATGATGCGTCTCTCCGATATCGCATGGTATATGTCGAGTTCACCGTCACGACCACGACGGAGTACCAGGGCATCTCGGTGATGGTGTTCGAGAACCCGAAGAACCTGACGGCGCAACAGTTCATCGCCAATCAGTATCAATCGCGCGGGTTGCGCCCGACCGCGCAGGCGCAAAAGGGTGTGGCAATGCGGCTGGCCGACCGGCAGGCGATCAAGCTGCAACGCGACGCGGTGATCGGCAACAGCGATAAGTACACGGTGCTCGTCCCCGGCAATGGGGTGATGTATCGCGTCAACCTGTACGGCGGCGGCGTGGGCGGGCCGGTCGAACCGCCTGCCGAAACCGAGGCTATTTTCGACCACGTGGTGAAATCGTTCCGCGTGCTGAAGCAGGCGCTGCTGCCGAAGACACCTCTCATCGCGCGCGCGCCCGCGTTAGCGGCTGATCCGCCGGTGGCAACTGTGTTTACTTATCCGCTGCGTTTCGACGGCGTTGCCAATTTCGGTGTTCCGACCGGGATTGTGGTCGACAACACGCACCTGGAGTGGCTTGGCTATGGCATCCGCAACCTTGATCAGTATGGGATCAAGTGCTATGGGGTAGACTGGGCGCGCATGATCCACACGGGCGAGGATTGGTACCGGTTGGATGGCGCGAACACTGTGGGCACGCCGGTGTATGCCATCGCGGACGGCGTCGTGGCGAGACAGGATCCAGGCATCAGCTACCCCGGCAACGTGGTGTTGATCCGCCATCGCCTGCCCGATGGGCGCGACATTTACTCAATGTATGGGCATGTGAACAACGTCAGCGTGGTTGAAGGGCAGATCGTGCAACGCGGCCAGCAGATCGCCACAGTGCTTCCCCAGAACTACACCGGGCGCACCCCGACGCAACACCCGACGTGGGACTCGCACCTGCACTTTGAGATGCGCTGGTTTCTCGACGGCTCGAACATCTATGCGCCTGCCACAAACGCCTACGGGTATAACTACCCGGGCTGCACATGGCTCCCCGGTGGGTATCCCGGGCGCGGCTATACCTACATCATTCACCCCGACAATTACCCCTACCCCGGCCTGGGCTACGTGGCGCCGACCGCCTTTATTAACGCGCATCTCGGTCAACCTCAGACTTGTGCGTCATCTGAGTTGATCGTCAATGGCGGCTTCGAGAACGGCGCGCCCGGCGCGCCATGGACGGCGACGAATTCGCAAAACATAAACGATCCACTGATCTATACCAAGCTTCCACATACAGGGTTATGGGGCGGCTGGCTGGGCAATGTGCTTAACTACACTGACACGCTGGCGCAGGCGGTGAACATTCCACAGAGCGCGCGCACCGTGACGATGACCTTCTGGCTGAATGTGAGCAGCGCCGAGCCGGTCGGCGGCGCAAACGACCACATGGTCGCCACCCTGAAATCAGCGCAGGGGCAGACCATCGGGACGGCGGCGAATGTGACTACCGCCGTGACGCGCGATACGTGGGTGAAGCTGATGATGATCTTTGACGTCTCGGCATATGCTGGTCAGCAGGCGACGTTGAGCTTTACGGGCTATAACGACGGCGCCAACAAGAGCAGCTTCTATATCGATGACGTGTCGTTGTTAACCCAGTGTCCGTAAACTATCCGCAATGGTTTTTACTGTGAGGTGCACATGCAAAAGGGAAACAGATTAGCGCTCATTGCACTTGCCGGCTTTGGCGCACTCGCGGCTGGCTTCGGACTGGCGCTCTTTCTGGACGGGCAGGCGTTTGCATCCGACGCCGTCGGGCGGACTATCCAGCCGCCAGCGATGCGCGCGGACAGGACATTCAGCCAGACACTGGTTCTGCCGTTCGTGTCCAGCGCAGGCGCGCCACCGACGCACACGCTGGTCCTGCCATCGGTGCGTAGCTCCATAGACGAGACCGCCAAGCATAAGCTCGTCCTGCCGCAGGTCACCCAGCAGAATAACACGCCCAAACGTTCGGCATCCGGCCGCCCGCTTACCGATACACTACTCCTGCCGATGGTTGTGGCATCCGGCGCCACGAGCCAGGCCGCGACACAGTTAAAGGCTGTGGCTACCTGTGCCGAAACAATCCAGAATGGCGATTTTGAGGCCGCGCTGCCTGGGCGGCCATGGACTGGCGTCGCCAACCAGGCGTATCGCCGCACCGCCGAACCATTCATCTCAACCGCGCGCGCACACGCCGGCAAGCAGAGCGCGCGCATTGGTTCCTCCACGCTTGTCAATTACTGGAGCGAGCTCATCCAGACGGTGGAACTGCCCAGGCGAACGACCAGCGTGACGCTAACGTATTGGCGCTATCTCGACATGCCGGCAGCCAGCGGCGCGCGCGCAGCCGACGCCTTCACTGTCGGGATCGAGAACGAACAGGGCATCCAGATCATCACGCCGCAGAAAATTGATGTCACAACTGCGGGCCGTGGCGTCTGGGTGAAGAGCACGCTGACATTGCCAAATGCGGGCGTGTATGCGGGCAAGCGCATCTGGGTCACCTTAAAGGGTCGCACTGGCGCAAGCCGTCCCGCAACGGTGTATATCGATGATGTGCAACTGTCGGTGTGCGCGGTGCGATAGGATGTGATGATGCGCAAGCTGTTCGGGTTTGTAGTTCCCGCATTGATCATGGTTGGCGCCGTGACATTATTCGCCACGTCGTTATCGTCAGCGGATCACAGCGCGCGCCCGCTTGTCCCACCCCCGCCGGCGCCCCTCGACACAAAGACGAACCGACCGCAAACGCTCACATACACCGCCTTCCTGCCCGACATCATGGGGCCGCTGCCGCCTGCGGTGCAGTGCTCAAACATCGTCGCAAATGGCGACTTCGAAGGCGTTGCGCCAGGACATCCGTGGACGGGCGTTGCAAACACAACCGCCTCGGTGTACGTGGAACCGTTCATCAGCACCGCGCGCGCGCATGGCGGAGCGAAGAGCGGGCGGGTCGGTTCCTCGTCGCTGAACAACGTGTGGAACGAGATGATCCAGACCGTGCAGATGCCGGCGGGCGTGGTCAGCGCAACGCTTACCTATTGGCATTATCTGGACACGACCGAGACCAGCCTGACCACGGTGTACGACCGCTTCAGCGTCGGAATCGAGACCGAGCAGGGAATCCAGATCGTCGCGCCGCAGCAGATCGACAACACCAGCAGCGGACGCGGCGCGTGGGTGCAGGAGACAATTGACCTGCCAAACCCCTCGGCCTACTCGGCTCAGCGCCTGTGGCTGTCGTTCAAGGCCGCAACGGACAGCAACCTGCCATCGAGTCTGTACGTCGACGACGTGAGCTTCGCGGTGTGTGCGACGCAGTGATGCGTCCTGTTCGAGCATGTCGAGCAGCAGTTGCACTGCTACTCGCGCGCGCCGGTTTTTCTGATTCGCGAGTACGATAGCAACCATTCCAGCTAAAGAGGGATCAACCATGCAGACGGATACGAACGATGCGCGCGATACGTTTTTCTTCATACCGCACACCCACTGGGAAGGAGCGGTTTTCAAAACCCGTGAAGAATACCTGGTCATGGGCTTGCCCAACATCCTGCGAGCGCTCAGGTTGCTCAAGCAATATCCAGACTATCGCTTTGTGCTCGACCAGGTGGCGTACATCAAGCCATTCCTGGAGCGCTATCCCGATGAGCGCGCGGCGTTCAAGAAGTTCGTTGACGAAGGGCGGCTGGCGATCACGGGCGGTCTTGATGTTATGCCGGATGTAAATATGCCGGGCGGTGAAACATTTGCGCGCCAGGCGCTGTATGGCAAGCGCTACTTCCGCGAAGCCCTCGGCGTAGATGTCACTACGGGCTGGCCGCTCGATACGTTCGGGCACCACGCGCAGATGCCGCAGTTGATGAAGCTGGCCGGCTTTAACTCGTTCTGGTTCTTCCGCGGCGTGGCGAGTTGGGATGTGCCCGCCGAGTTTATCTGGGAGGGGTTGGATGGCTCGCAGATCGCGGCCTTCTGGCTGCCGCATGGTTATGCCGTCACCTACGACTCACCGAAGTCGTTAACCGAGTTCACAAGTTTCATGAAGGAACGCTACGATCTACTGGCGCCCTTCGCGCGCGGGGCGGGCCGGGTTGGGCTTGCCGGCGCAGATGTGTGTGAGCCGGAGGAGCATGTGCCTGCGCTGGTCGAGGCGTTCAACCAGCAGGCCGACGCGCCGTTCACGCTCCGCATCGCGACGCCGGCTGATTACGAGGCGTTTGTCGCACAACACCGCGATCGAACGATCGTGCGTGGAGAGTTGAACCCGATCTTCCAGGGCGCCTACAGCAGTCGCATCCGGTTGAAGCAGCTCACCCGCGAAATCGAGCAACTGTTGACAACTGCCGAGAAGCTGGGCGTCACGCTGAGCCATCTGGACAGGGCGAGTAATGACGAACTGGTGTGGCGCGCATGGGAGCCAATGATGTTCAACCACACGCACGATCTGATGTCGGGCGTGATGACGGATCATGTATACGAAGACACGTTAAGCGGTTATGAGTTCTCGCGACATATTGCCCGCAGTGAAGTGAGTGACCGCCTGCAGCGGCTGTTTGCATCAAGCGATACGCGGGGCGCGGGCATCGCCGTCGGCGTGTACAACCCACTGAGCTGGGCGCGCACTGATATCGCCATCGTCGATGCAGGTTTCTCAGAACCCGGCGTTACGGGTGTGACAGTTACCGATGCCAACGGTCAAACCATACCGGCGCAGATATTAGAGGCGCAGCGCGATGGCCAAGGCCACCTCGGTGGCAACGGGGCTCTGCTGCAGGTGAAAGTCGCTTTCATCGCCACGGACGTGCCCGCACTGGGATATGCCATCTACCGCTTGCACCCGGTCACTCAGACAGGCGTAAGCGTGGACGCTGGCGCGCCCATGCTCGCCGATAACGTCATCGAGAACGAATTCTTCCACGTCGAACTCGACCTGTCGAGTGGCGCGATCACCCGGTTGGTGCAGAAGTCCGATGGGCGCGACATTTTACGCGCGCCGGGGAATGTGGTGGCGCGCGAGCCCGATCATGGCGACCTGTGGGAGTTGTACCAGCCGCTGGATGGCGGGAGCCGCATAGCAATGACGAACCAGCACCTGCCTCCGCAACCGGGACAGGCGCTCTTCAGCACGGAACAGAAGGGCGAGGTCGGGCGCGTGACTCGCGGCCCCGTTGTCTCGGAGTTGACGGTCACCCACCCGTTCGGGGCGGCCGGGCGTTTCAGCACGACCGTGCGGCTGTATGCGGGGCTGCCGCGGATTGACATTCGCACACAGGTGCTCAACGACGAGTCGTTTGTGCGCTACCGCGTGCTGTTCCCCACCACGATCCAGGGCGGCCATAGCGTGCACGAGATCCCGTTTGGCGCCAGCGAACGACCGGAAGCCATTGAGTTCCCGGCGCAGAACTGGATCGATTACAGCGATGGAAACACCGGGTTGGCTCTGTTGAACCGTGGGTTGCCGGGCAACAATGTCGCGGACGGGACGATGATGCTATCCCTCATGCGCAGTTCGCGCATCGTGGCTTACGGATTCGGCGGCGGCTACGAGCCGGGCATGTCGTCGGACACAGGGCTGGAATCAGGCCGGCAGTTCACCTTTGATTACGCCATTCTGCCCCACGCCGGCGACTGGCGCGCAGCAGACGTCCCGGTCCGCGCCGGCGCGGCGTTCAACAGCCCATTGATTGCAGGCACGCTTGACACACACAACGGCGTGCTGCCCGCTTGCTGGGGACTCATGCAGATATCGCACCCCAACGTCGTAGCGTCGGCGCTCAAGCCGGGCGCCGATGGCGGTGTGATCCTGCGCCTGTACGAGGCGCGCGGGGAGCCAGTCGAAGGGGTCAGCATTACATTTGCAGTTCGGGTGGGCGCCGCAGAGGAGGTCAACCTGGTCGAAGACTCGATTCAAACGATTGAAGTGACCGACAACGCAATCCGGTTGAATTTCAAACCGTTCGAGATCAAGACGGTGAAGCTGGCGATCGGGTAGGGAGTAGTGTTCGATCAGCAGTTGAACTGCTGATCGAACGTTTTCCTCCAGCACTGTTTATGTGAGATACAAATCCTAATTATGGTAATCATGATTTGTGTTTCAGAATTCTGGGGGGGATTGTGTGCTAAACACATGGAACGTCGTTCCGCAATCTCCAATCTCGAATCCCCAATCTCTCTTATGGGAACAGCCGTCGCGCCTTCACCTCAGCCACAGCGTCGTCGCGGAAGCGATACAGTTTGGCAGGGCGGCCTTCGTGCGCGCGCACTGCGCCCGTCTCTTCAATCACCTTGGCCTGCTGGATGCGGCGACGAAAGTTGCGCTTATCCAGTGTCTCACCCAGCACGATCTCGTAAGCCTGCTGTAAGTCGCTCAACGAGAACTCGTTCGGGAGGAGTTGGAAGCCTACCGCAGAGTACTCGAGCTTGTAGCGCAAGCGTTTGAGGGCGTAGTTGAGAATCTGGTTGTGGTCGAACGCCATCACCGGCAGGTGATACACCGACTTCCACTGCGCCTCGGCTGCATCGTCGCCGGCCTGCACAGCCAGCGGCGCCGGCACCAGCGCAAAATAGGCTACGGTGATCACGCGCCCGCGCGGGTCGCGTTTGGGCTCGCCGAAGGTGTAGAGTTGCTCGATGTGCACCGCATCCCCCTGCACGCCCGTCTCCTCGAACAGCTCGCGCATCGCTGCATTTTCGAGCGACTCATCGGCCTCCACATAGCCGCCCGGGATCGCCCAGCGGCCCTCGAAAGGCGGGTTCTTGCGCTTGACGAGCAGCACCTGCAGATCGCCTTCGCGCAATGTGAAGATGACGATATCGACTGTGACTGAAATCTCGGGTCGCATGAGTATATTGATTTTAACCTGACGTTCAGCGTTTGGCGGTGCGACTGCTGGACGAGCAACGGAGGTCAGCGAGAGAGTGGATGGCGCAAGCGCCAGAGGATCCCAGCAGGATAGCCGAGCATTTTGGCGACATCGCCAACGACCCGGATGACAGGCACAAGCAACGCGGCGCGCGCCTGTTCGATCCTGCTCAAGCGCGACCAGCTTGCCGCCAGGCGTCGATAAGGCGCGCGCGCGTATGACGCGATGCCAATGAGCAAGAAGATGGCGCTGAGGGCGCGCAGCCATGCGTCCGGGGCAGCTATGATGCCGTCCAGAAGAATCGGGAGTGCGACAAGATAGACGGCGTATCGCGCCAGATGGCGCTTGAGCCACAAATCAGCCTTGCCGTCGCCACGCGCATACAGATAATATTGCTTGTAGAAAGAACGCAGCGACGAGCGCGGGCGGAAGTACACGACGGCATTGGGCGCAAACAGACATTGTCCAAACGCGGCTCGCAGTTTCAAGTCGAAGATCAGGTCTTCACAATAGTCCAGCCACTCGGGATAACCGCCCACTTGTTCCCACGCGCTTTTAAGAAAAGCGACCGAACGCGATGACGGTAGAAAGGTCGCCGGGTTGATGTCAGCAAGCGCCGGCAACACTGTGGCGCTCATGGCGACTTCGAACAGGTTGTGGGCATCGGGCAGAAAGAAGCCGCCCACCCACGTCGTCTGACGCAGTGCAACTGCGTCAGGAACAGTGGAGGGGTTTGGCGGCAGTTGCACTGCCGCCGCGCGCGTGAATGGCGCGGTCAGGTGTTCGAGCCAGTCAGGGGCGATGCGCACACCCGCATCGACGCAGGCGATCACCGGGTGAGATGCGGCGGCGATGGCGAGATTGCGCCCGCGTGAGATGTTCGCGCCGGGCGCTTCGATCACATGCAACGGAAAGCGCCGCTCAGCCCGCAACAACGCGACGGTGTTGTCACGGCTACCGCCGTCGCAGACGATTATTTCGTCCGGCAGACGCGTTTGCGCAGCGAGCGAATCGAGCAGGCCGGGCAACGCAGCGGCTTCGTTGAGAACCGTGAAGATCAGCGCTACCCGCAATGCGTCACTCATCGGCGCGCGTTTTGAGGATGATCTTTCCGTCGCGCATATCGACGATCATGGCCAGCGACTCTACCGGGACGTTCAAGTCGCGCAACACCGCGCGCCCGCCCTCAAACGTCTTCTCGATCAGTGCGCCGACGCCGACGATTTCAGCCCCGGCCGCGCGGGCGATGCGCGCCAGAGCGAGGATCGTCTGTCCTGTCGCGAGGAAGTCGTCGATGATCAATATGCGCTCGCCTGGCTGTAGATATTCCGGCGAGGCCATGATTTCGACATCGCGCTTCTTGGTGTGCGAAGGCGCGGTGGTCAGAAAGACTGTCTCTGGCATCGTGATCGGCTTGGTCTTGCGCGCATACACGATTGGGATGTCCAACGCCAGCCCGGTCGTCAGCGCTGGCGCAATACCGCTTATTTCGGCAGTAAGGATTTTGGTGGGGCGGAGATGCTTGAAGAGCCGCGCAAACTCATGACCACAGGCCAGCATGAGTGTGGGGTCTACCTGGTGATTAACAAACGAGTCGACTTTCAAAATGCCCTGGCCCAGATTACGGCCTTCGGCGAGGATACGTTGTTCCAGTGCTTGCATGGCTCGATTATAGTCAAATAGGATAATAAACTGATTGTCATCATTTCATTCCGGCACTCATCCGATTTTTAGGTATAATGCATAGAATCTTACGCCGAAGGAAACACACCTGAGTATGGAGAGCCGAGAAATCCCCGGGAATGAAACGCCCACAGAATCCAAAGGGGATGATAATTTTGCAGCTTCGCTAAGCGATTATCTAACGCGTAGCGAGCGCTATGATCCGCCTAAAAAGAACCAGTTGGTGTCGGGCAAAATCGCCGCGGTCACGGATCGTGAGATCCTGATCGATCTGGGAGCCAAGTCTGAGGGAATCGTCACCGGTAAGGAAATGGAAGCCTTGCCGAAAGATTTCCGCGTGACATTGGAAATCGGTCAAGAAGTGTACGCTTATGTGATTACACCTGAAGACCGTAATGGGAACGTTGTGCTGTCGCTGGCGAAAGCCATCAACGAGCACGACTGGCGCACTGCTGAGGAATTGTTCCAGAAGCAGGACGCGATGGAAAGCCACATCGCGGGCTTTAATAAAGGCGGTGTCATCGTCAAGATAGGGCGATTACGCGGCTTTGTGCCAGCATCCCAGCTAAGCCTGACGCATCAACGCATGATGGGCGACGAAAGTCTGCCGCCCGAGCAGCGTTACCAGAAGTTGGTCGGTCAAAAGACCTACGTCAAGGTCATCGAGATCGACCGTGAACGCAATCGCCTCATCCTGAGCGAGCGCGCCGCCTCAAAGGAGGCGCGAGCCGCGCAGAAGGACAAGCTGCTCAGCGAAATTGATATTGGTTCAATTGTTGAAGGCGAAGTCAGCAGCGTCAAAGACTTTGGTGTGTTCGTTGACCTGGGTGGAGCTGACGGCATGATTCACCTGTCTGAACTGTCGTACCAGCGCGTCAAGCACCCAGGCGAGGTTGTGCGCGAAGGCGATCACGTCAAGGTGAAGGTCATCAGCGTTGACAAGGACAGCGGGCGCATCGGCCTGAGTCTGAAGTCGCTGCAGACCGACCCATGGTCAGAGCTCGACAAGCGCTATCGCCCCGGCCAGTTGGTTGAGGCTGAGATCATCAAGATTCACCCCAAGCATGGCGCATTTGCGCGGCTGAAGGATGATGAGGCGATTGAAGGCCTGATCCCGCTGTCTGAGCTGAGCGACAAGATGATCAGTAATCCGCGCGAAGTGCTCAAGGAAAACCAGATCGTCACGCTGCGCGTGATGCGCGTGGAACCCGAGCAGAAGCGCATTGCGTTGAGCCTGAAGCGCGTAAGCTGGGCCGAATATGCCGATCTGGATTGGCAGTCTGAACTGCCCGCCAGTGAAACTGAGGCGCCCGCTGAAGCGGCTGCTGAGGAAGGCGTCTAGGCGTCTGCATCGGATAATTCCGAATCGCTGACTTACACTGCGCCTGCCAGGAAGCGGCGCTCCATTATTTCTAATGGAGCGCCGCTTTTTTTACCCCCCTTGAGTGAGTCATTGGGTAGTGCTCATGTAGTTCTAACGTCATACCGTTAAAACACAATGCAAGAATGGCCTGGCGCGGTTGTATTGCCGTAAAAAATCATGGCGGCGAAGCACAGCACGGCTATCTGACAAAGACGGGTTGCGATGTGTGTAGTGGTGTATGATAATTCTTGACGGGTGGCAAAGGGTTATGTTGAATTCTCGTGACTTACCAAGCCTAAAGAACCTGAAAGGCCTTTTGTCATCTGAAGTAAGGAGAGGTGCGTTGTGGCGAATAAACTAGAACGATTTACACAGCGGGCAAGACGTGTTTTGACATTGGCGCAGGAAGAAGCTGAGCGTCTCTCGCACAATTACATTGGAACCGAGCATTTGCTGCTGGGTTTGATCCGTGAAGAAAATGGCGTCGCTGGACGGGTCCTGCGCGACCTTGGCGCCAAACCTGAGCGTGTGGCCGAGATGGTCGAACGCATGACCGGCGCCGGGCGGCGCACACCGGCAGGCAAGCTCGATCTTACCCCGCGCACTAAGCAGGTCATCGAGTATGCCGTAGATGAAGCCCGCAAGTTGGGGCACAGCTATATTGGAACCGAGCATCTGTTGCTGGGTCTGATCCGGCAGGGCGATGGTGTGGCGATAGACGTCATGCACCAGCTCGGTCTGACGACTGAGCGCATCCGCCGCGAGACTTTGCGCGCGGTGCAACAGGAACAGCCTGAAACTGGCAAAGCTGCCGGAGTGGCTCCCGCTGCACAGAAGAAGGAGCGCGGCAAGACTCCGGCATTGGATCAGCTGGCTACTGACCTGACTGCACTGGCCGAACAAGGCAAACTTGATCCGGTCATCGGTCGTCAGACCGAGATCGAACGCGTGATCCAGATCCTGTCGCGCCGCACCAAGAACAACCCGGCGTTGATTGGTGAACCCGGTGTCGGCAAGACGGCTATTGTCGAGGGATTGGCGCAGCGCATCGTGGACGGGCAAACCCCCGAGCCGCTCTTGAACAAGCGCGTCATGCAGCTTGATGTCGGCTCCCTGGTTGCCGGCACGATGTATCGCGGACAGTTTGAAGAGCGCTTGAAGAAAGTGATCGAAGAGGTCAAGTCGAGCGACACGATTCTCTTTATCGACGAAGTGCATATGCTCGTTGGCGCTGGCGCTGCCGGCAGCAGCGTGGATGCGGCGAACATTCTGAAGCCTGCGCTGGCGCGCGGCGAATTGCAGTGCATTGGCGCGACCACGCTGAATGAGTATCGCAAGCACATCGAGAGCGATGCGGCGCTTGAGCGGCGTTTCCAGCCGGTGTATGTAGATGAGCCGACTCCCGATCAGGCGATTGAAATCCTGAAAGGCGTGAAGGGCGCTTACGAAGCGCACCACAAGTTGCGCATCTCGCAGGAGGCTGTGATTGCGGCGGTGACGTTCTCGTCACGCTATGTGCCTGACCGCTTCCTGCCTGATAAGGCGATCGACCTGATCGACGAGACTGCGGCGCGCGTGCGCATGTACAAGTCCCCTCAGTCGGTCAACCTGCAGCGGGCTTTCAGAGAGTTGCGGAAGGTGCAGAAGGAACGCAACGAGGCGATGGAGCAGGCGCGCTATGACGACGCAGCCACGTTGCGCGAGCGCGAGCGAGTGGCGCTTGAAGAGATCGAATCGCTGCGCACGAATTTCGACCCGAATACAGACGGGCCGATAGTCGGCCCCGATGACATCGCAGAGGTTGTGTCGATGTGGACAGGCGTGCCGGTGACGCGCATTGCCGGCACCGAAAGCGAGCGGTTACTGCATCTTGAAGAGGCATTGCACGAGCGCATTATCGGGCAGGAAGAGGCGATTACCGCCATCAGCAAGGCTGTGCGCCGCTCACGCGTGGGACTGAAGGATCCGAAACGCCCAATGGGGTCGTTCATCTTCCTCGGCCCGACGGGCGTGGGCAAGACCGAGCTGACCAAGGCGCTGGCTGATTTCCTGTTCGGCAGCGAGGACGCGCTGCTGGTGCTTGACATGAGCGAATTCATGGAGCGTCACACCGTCAGCCGGCTGGTTGGCTCACCTCCTGGATACGTCGGGTACGATGACGCCGGTCAGTTGACAGAGACCGTGCGCCGCCGCCCATACACAATCGTCGTGTTCGACGAGATCGAAAAGGCGCACCCCGAGGTCTTCAACATGCTGTTGCAGATCATGGAAGAAGGGCGCCTGTCTGACGCGCGCGGGCGCAAGGTGGACTTCCGCAACACCTGCATCATCATGACATCGAACGTCGGCGCTGAGATGATCAAGCGTGAGACGAAGCTTGGTTTTGCGACGGCAAAGGATGAGGCGACCGACGCCGAACGCCGTTTTATCGAGATCAAGGACAAGCTCATGAGTCAGTTGAAGCGCCTGTTCAGGCCCGAATTCCTGAACCGCGTCGATGCCACGATTGTGTTCCATCCACTGACGCGCGAGAACATTGGCCAGATCGTGTCGCTTGAGCTGAACAAGGTGCAGAAGCGCCTGTCGGATCACAATATCAAGATCGAAGTGACCGATGCCGCGAAGGATTACCTGGCAACGAGAGGCTACGACGCCGACTATGGCGCGCGACCATTGCGCCGCGTGATCCAGAGCGAGGTGGAAGATGTGATGTCGGACGCCCTCCTGTCCGGGCGGTTCGTTGACAACAGCAAGATCCTGATCGGCTTGACCGACGGCAAACTCGACTTTGTGATGGTCGAGGAAGTGCAGGGCAGCACGGTGAACGTGGAGATCACGCCTGTTAGCACGCAACTACCGGGCAAAGTCGAGAGTTCCGATGGCCCGCTGTTTGAGCAGCTGCTGCAGGGCTAGAAGTCATAAGCTGATAAAAAAGGGGGTGGTGTTCAGTAAAACACCACCCCCTTTTTGTATATATCACCCTAGTTTCATCAACCGGGTATATCCAGCTTGCTCAAAGTGACGATCAGCCGTGAACGCAGCCTTAATGTCGAGATCGTCCATCACCACAAAGCTGATGCAATCCGTCAAACTCCAGTCTTTATCTGTTCGTTCCATAAACAGATGCCAACCCCGTTTCCAGAGCGCTTCATCAATGTGGATTAGGCGAGCGCTACCACCTGGAGTGATTGTTCAAAGGATTCGATAAGTAGTGCAGCCAATCTTCGCCATTGGGCTTGGCTGAACGTATTAACAGTTTCCGTAAGAACAGCATCTGTTGTGACAATGATTGCCGATTCGGACGCGAGTGTTGTACTTACCTCAATTGCAAGCTGGTGCAATCCATCTCGACGATTCCCCAAGGCCACAAACGCTGCAGTATCCCAGAATATAAATCTAGGCATCGTGCATACTCTGTCCGTATAAATAATGATCGTGTTGTTCCGCCAGATCAGTTATCCCAGTATCGATAGCAAGTTCATGGAAGCGATAGAGTGATGCCACGGGCATGAGTCCATTGTCTTCGAATGGCTGTTGTGCCGCCAGCAAGCGTGGCAATTCACATGCAATCCAGACGGCAGGCGTTTGACCATTATCGGCAGCAGCCTTTTTTACTGCCTCATAAATCTCTGAAGGAAGTTCCAGCGTCACTGTTTGTCCCATGGCCTAATTATAGTTTCACTGTATGGACATAGTAACTCTGCATAACCGTAGTTCCTGATGGTATGTTTACCTGCACTTACCCGCGCATCGCCGGCAGGATGACCCGGAAGAGCATGTGCGCGTCGAGCGCGATGAACGCGAGCAGCATCACGAGCCATAGCCAACCCTGGATGCGTAGCGCAAGCGGTTTGCGCGAGAAAATGAAGTGCCAGCCGAGCGATAGCCCCACACCGATCGGGATCAACCCGGAATAGAGGTAGCGCCCCTGGTGCTGCACGAACTGCAGGTTGTACCAGATGAACCCGAGCAACGCCCCGAGCGCCAGAACGGCCAGCATGTCGAGCGCCAGCGTCTGCTCGCGCGTGAGCACCAGCCAGGGCGAGTAGATGCTCGCGCCGGTGCTCGTTTCTGTCTTACCCTTCAGGCGCCGTTTTGCCGACAGCCCGTGTGCCCACCACGCCATGAAGAGCACCGTCGATATCGCCGTAATCGCCAGGAACAATATATAGAAACGCCGGTCGATCACGATGCTCATCCAGCCAAACTGTCCCCAGAACGACTGAAACGTGAACTGCCCCATGCGGGAAAGCAACCCGCCCCAGCCATACTGCGCGATCCACTCCGCCGTCGTAGGCTGTCCCGCCACAACCAGATTGTGTCGTTGCAGCCCCAGCACATCCGTTCCGCCGTAAACCTGCAGGCCATGGATCCACCACGGCGCCCCGATCACACCCGCAATCACGATGAGCACGCCGATCGAGAGGAGCACACGGCTTAGCGTCTCCTTTCGATAGCCGCTGACAAACAGGGCAAACACTGCAACCGGCAACGCCAGGTAAGCCTGCGCCTTCGTCAAAAATGCGAGCCCCACGACGATTGAGAGGAGGAGCAGAGGAGCAGAGGAGATGCTTCGCAGGAGCAGAGGTAAGTTCCGTCTGTCCTCCTGTCCTCCTGTCCTCCTGTGCTCCTGTCCTCCGATCCTAATGATGAGCCGGACTGACAGATAGACGGTGAGCGCGATGAGGGCTTCAGAGAGTGAATCATTGTTGAACCCGGCCATCATGTGCAGATGCTGCGGCAGGAAGGCGATGAACACCGTCGCGAGCGCCGCAATGAAAGGATGCGCCGGAAAGATAACACGCACAGCCAGAAAGGCAAACACGATCACAAATGCGCCGACGAAAAGCGAAAAAAGCCGCAGCGGGATCAGTGCGCCGTTGAAGATCAGAAACACCGGCACGGCCAGCGTGTAGAACAGCGGGGGCTGATGATCTTCGTACTGCACCCCATCCAGCGAGACGGTCGGGCGCGCGTTGGGCGGCGCGATCTGGTTGCTGATGAGGTCCTGATTGTAGTCGCCAACAGCGATTACCGGGTATGCTCCCGTCTGCGCCAGTTGCCGCACATAGTTATAGTGAGCGGGTTCGTCGGGCGTCTGCCACGGTGGGATGAGCACGGCAAACAAGCCGCCGAGGACAAAATAGACAACGAGAATTACGATGAGAGACCATTCGAACACGCGTGTGCGGATGACGGGTGTTTGTGACATTGCTTATCGATTGCTGACCGGAGGTTATGATAATTGATCATACCATGCCATCTCGCTGCTGACTTTCCACCTTCGCGATCTTCGCCGCTTCGCGTTGAAATGGCTGTCGGGGCGATCCAGAGGTGTGATAAATGTCATGTTGTTACAATTCGCACATGACCAATACCTTGCCCACCGCTGGCGCGGAACGGGTTCCCCCTGCGGCGTTCCATATCATGCTCAAGCCGCGTGGGGCGATCTGCAACCTGGACTGCAAGTACTGCTACTTTCTATCCAAGGAGATGATGTATCCGGGCAGCCGCTTCCGCATGGCCGACGACATGCTGGAGGATTACACGCGCCAGTACATCGAGGCCCAGCAGGCGCCTGAGGTCACTTTCGCATGGCAGGGCGGCGAACCGACGCTCATGGGGCTGGACTTCTTCCGACAGGCGATTGTCTACCAGCATAAGCACCAGAGGCCCGGAATGCGCATCCACAACGCGTTGCAGACAAACGGAACGTTGCTTGACGAGGAGTGGTGCCGCTTCTTTCACGACAACGGCTTCCTGATCGGCCTCAGCCTGGACGGGCCGCGCGCCCTGCATGATGCCTACCGCGTCGATAAGGGAGGCAAACCCACCTTCGAACGCGTCATGACTGCTGCGCGCCTGATGCAACAGCACAAGGTCGAGTTCAATATCCTCACCACCGTCCACGCCGCCAACGCCGATCATGCCGTAGAGGTGTATCGCTTCCTGCGCGACGAGGTGCGAACGCAGTTCATGCAGTTCATCCCGATCGTCGAGCGCGACAACGACACCGGCTATCAGGAAGGTGAGAAGGTCACAAATCGCTCAGTCACCGGCGAGCAGTATGGCAGATTCCTGATCGCTATCTTCGATGAGTGGGCGCGCCGCGACGTCGGGCGGGTGTTCGTTCAACTCTTCGATGTGGCGCTGGCCGCGTGGCTCGGCGAACGGGCGGGGTTGTGCATCTTCGAGGAGACGTGCGGCGCCGCGCTCGCGATGGAACACAACGGCGACGTTTACTCGTGCGACCACTTCGTCGAGCCGCGCCACAAGCTGGGCAACATCGTCGACATCCCGCTGCTCGACATGGTCAGATCCGACCAGCAGTGGGCTTTCGGACAGGCCAAACGCGACAGCCTGCCGCAATACTGCCGCGAGTGCGAAGTGCGCTTCGTGTGCAACGGCGGCTGCCCCAAAGATCGCATCCTCATGACGCCTGCTGGCGAATCAGGACTCAACTACCTGTGTGCCGGCTACCGCGCCTTCTTCAACCATATCGACGCGCCGATGAAGTTCATGGCCGCCGAGTTGCGCGCGAAGCGCCCACCCGCAAACCTCATGCGCCACCTCGCGCAGCGCGACGCCGAGTTGCTCCGCCTGTTCGCCGCCGCGGGGCGCAATGACCCTTGTCCGTGCGGCAGCGGGCGCAAGTTCAAACAGTGTCACGGTAAAGCATGAACACATACGTTGCGCAAATTGCCCCCCAACGCAGCACGCAATACGCTGCTCTCGCCGACGCGCTCGCGCCGCGCGAGTTGGCGCTGAGCGCGCTGGGTGCGGGCATCACGAACATCGCGCCCATCGAGCTGGGCGGCCAATCGTTCCTCAAGTTCGATTACAGCGGCGCGCTGGATGCCGCCGAGCGGAATGAACTGGGCATGCTGGCGATGACCAGCGCCTACTACGAGTATCGCGATCAGATCGATGACGCGCTCGGCCCATGGTTGCGCCCGATCGATACCGGTTACGCGCCCGTTTTCCCGCCCGACCTGATCGTGACGCGGCGTTACAAGGGCAAGACCAACGAGTTATTCACACAATTCCTATGCAACATCGCGCGCCACAGCAGCGCATTTGCCGCCGCGCCGTGGCATACGTTGCGCGTGTTTGACCCGCTGGCCGGCGGCGGCACAACGCTCTTCGCGGCACTGCTGCTAGGTGCAAGCGTCGCGGGCGTGGAGAAGGACAGCGGCGATGTCGAATCGACCGCAACCTTCATCGAGCAGTACATGCGCGAACAGGGCATCGCGTGCCGGGTCAAGGAAGAGCGCCTGAAGAAAATCGGGCGGCGCTGGTGGTTTACGATCGGCAAGGTCAGCCCGGAGCGGGACGCCGAGAGCCCTTGGCCAAAGCAGTGTGTAATCGCCATCGGCGACACCACTCAGAGCGCCGACTTGATGAGCAGTGTAAAGAGGCCAAACTTGATCGTCACCGACTTGCCTTATGGCATCCAGCATCACGGCGAGTTGAGCGGGTTGATTGGCGATGCGTTGCCGGTGTGGTCGAACCTGCTGTTGCCCGGCGGGGCGCTGGCGATGTCGTGGGATGCTACGCGCTTCCCGCGCGCCGATATGATCGCGCTCGCGCAGACATCGTCGTCATTGACCGTGCTGGATGACCCGCCTTACAACCAACTGGCGCATCGGGTGGATCGCGTCATCAAGCAGCGCGACGTGCTTGTGGCGCATAAAGCGATCAATGACGCGTTAAAATAAACCCTAATGAATCAGGATTCTCCGATGCTCATCATTGAGAACGGCCAGATGGCTGGGCAGCGCTGGCTGGTGGATAGCGACAGCGTCATCATCGGCCGCGAGGTGGGCGTGGCGAACCTGCTCCTGCCGGAACGACAGGTGTCGCGCAAGCACGCCAAGATCGAGCGCACTGATGCCGGGTTTATTCTCATTGATCTCGACAGCAAGAACGGCACATTTCTGAACGGCAAGGAAGTGCGCGAGCCCCAGAAGCTGCAGGACGGCGACGAGATTCAGATCGCGCTGTGTGTGAAGATTGCCTTCGTCGGCAGCGATGCCACCGCCCCGCTCAATGCGCGGCCGATCAGCCAGGGACTGCGCGCCGCAGTGCGCGGCATCCGCCTTGACAAGGATAGCCGGCGCGTGTTCATCGCCGAGGAGAACCTCGACCCGCCGCTGTCAGTGCAACAATATCGGCTGCTCGAATTGTTGATTGAAGCGAATGGGGCGCTCGTCAGCCGGCAGGAAATCGTAGAGAAGGTGTGGGAAGGCGAGAGCGCCTACGGCGTGAGCGAACAGGCGATCGATGCGCTGGTGCGGCGTCTGCGCGACCGTATCACTGAGAAGGACCCTGAGCACGAGTACATCGTCACAGTGCGCGGCCACGGCCTGCGCTTCGAGAACCGTTTTCAGTGAATTCCCCGGGAAATTACCGCGCGCGCATCGGACGCGCCCGCGTTCGATATGCCGGCATTCGGTGCGCCTGCATCCAATGCGCCCATTCCTCCATTAGAATTGCCATATGTTAGAGCGCGGGACCATATTGCGCAATCGTTATCGCATGGTGCAGCCAATCGGCCAGGGTGGCATGGGGTCTGTGTACCTTGCCGAGGATCTGCGCCTGGAAGGTCGCAAGTGTGCGATCAAGACCGTGCGCATCGATCCCGCAGCCAGCAAGGAAATCATCAGCGAACTGCAACGCCAGTTCTCACGCGAAGCCGGCATCCTGGCGCGACTCGACCATCCCAACCTGCCCAAAGTGTCGGACTATTTCACCGAAGCTGAGCAGGACTACCTGGTGATGGACTATGTCTCGGGCAAGGACCTGAAGGAGATCATCGATGACGCCCGCCGCAACGGGCGCTTCCTGACTGAGGTTGAAGTGTTGAACTGGACACGCCAGTTGTGCAACGCGCTGAACTACATGCACAACCAGGAAACGCCGGTGCTGCACCGCGACATCAAGCCCAGCAATATCAAGCTCACGCCGAGTGGGTTGATCAAGCTCGTGGACTTCGGACTGGTGAAGGTGCTGTCGAAAGACGACTCGCGCACGATCACCGTGTTGCAGGGACGCGGCACAGCAGCTTATACGCCGCTGGAACAATACGGCGAGGATGACACACACACTGATGCGCGCTCCGACATCTATTCACTCGGCGCGACGTTGTATCACCTGCTCACCAACCAATCCCCACCGGAGGCCAAACAGCGCTTCCTGAAACCAGAGACGCTGGTCCCGCCGCGCGCGATCAACCCAGCCGTTTCGGAGTATGTGGAACGCGCTATCGCCGCCGCCATCGCCATGCACCCCGACGATCGCCCGAGGTCAGTGGCCGAGTTTGACGAACTGCTCCTCAACAACCACAACCAGGATGGTTCACCGCGCGCCTCTCAGAGTTTTCAGCGTGAGAGCGTGCTCGATCTGGTGCGTGACAATGTGCTGTGGATCATTCTGGCCGGCGCGACCGCGGTCGTCGGCTTCCTTGCAACGGTGCTCCGATAGCCGGAGAACGCGCCACGCCATGATTCCAACCACTGTTGCGTCCGTTCTGTTTGGGCTGGTTGCCGCCATCACATGGGGCACTGGCGATTTCAGCGGCGGCTTCGCCACGCGCCGAGCGCCTGTAACCGTTGTGCTGCTATGTTCGCAACTCCTCGGCATCACGCTGGTCACGGCGATTGCACTGTTGTCGCGCGAGCGTTTACCGTCGCTGGTCGATGTGGCCTGGAGCGCCGCAGCAGGCATTGCGGGGCTGGTCGGACTTGCTTCGCTTTATCGCGCCATGTCGATCGGGCAGATGGGAACCGTGGCTCCTGTGTCAGGGGTGGTCTCAGCCGCACTGCCAGTAATCGCAGGGGCGCTCACGCAAGGGTTGCCTGTGCCGCTTGTGCTGCTGGGGTTTATCTTCGCTCTCGCGGGGGTGTGGTTCATCTCGCGCACTGGCTCCTCTGAGACACCGCGCGCGGGCCGCGCGACCAGCATTCTGCTGGCGCTCTTATCCGGCGCGGGATTTGGCGGGTTCCTGATCCTGATTGCGCAGGCACAGCACGGTGCGGTGTTCTGGCCGCTGGCGGCTGCGCGCGGCGCATCGCTGCTTGTGATCGTAATCTGGTCGCTGTTCAAACGCTCGATCCAATTGCCGCCGCGCAACGCGTTGATTCCGATCATCGCCGCCGGAGCGATGGATGCCGGCGGTAATTTGTTCTTTCTACTCTCGGCGCAGGCAGGCCGGTTGGACATCGCCGGGGTGCTCTCATCCCTCTATCCCGCCACAACCGTCATCCTCGCGCTGACCGTGTTACGCGAGCGCCTGGTTCGCAGCCAGGTCGCCGGCATCGTCCTCGCGCTGATTGCGATCCCGTTGATATCGCTGCCTTGACGCTTGCCGTGTGACTATAAGTCACCGGCAACATACGTTAAGCGGGAGTCCGCTTGCGCAGACTACAGGTGAGCGCGCCATCCGCTTCTCCTTCTGCGGCACGACACGGCACGAATATTCAAAGACTTCCGGTTGTAAGCGCGCCTGCACGCTCGTACTTCACGATAATGACGCTACTTGGGGAGACAGGGCGTAAACCGTTTCCAATGGCCTTCGGAGACAACTTCGATTGCTCCGTCGATCACTTTGAGAGCGGTCTGATCGTCAATCGCGTACCCCGGCGCCCGCATCCCGGCGGCCCATCGCTCCGCGTCTGCCATGGTGTTCTCCGGCATATCCGGGTGACCCAGGTGCGGAAAGATCGAGAAGTCGACCAGTCCCAGCGTTTTATCGCCCTCGCCAGGCTGCCTCCAGTTGACAAAGTAATCACCGATCCGCGGGGTCATCACCATGCTTCCGGCACTCACACCCACCCAGACTATCTCGGGAAGCGATGACAGCAGGTTCGCCAACCCCGACTGCCGCATCCAGTGGCACAAGTACATCGCGTCACCGCCGTCCACCAGCAGGACGTCAGCCTGCCGAACCCAGGGGACCCATCGATCTTCGCCGATGCTGGGCAGTGCGGTGAGTTCGAGCACGCCTACCGACTTCCAGCCCAGGTCACACATAGGCGCCGGCGTATGGCCGGAAATGAAACGCCAGACCGAGGCCGGCGTGCACCAGGGGTGGCCGTACTCCGCCGTGGGGATGCAGAGGGCGTTGCAGTCGGCGATCGGCTTGCCCAGCAGGTCGACCAGTGCGTCGCGGATGCTCTTGTTTTTAACGCCACCAGAAGTGAGCAGAAATCTCATTATTCTTCGCCTTGACGATTTTATGGGAGCCAAAAGGCTCCTCTATTCCTTCTCTTTGATACTGAAGCTGAACTACCCCAGAATGTAACGTGCGTTTCTACAATACTGTCACAGCCTATGATGCCGTTCGCCTCATCGGGCATCGGCTTCTCCTTCAGAGTCCCAACACGTCACGAATATTCATTGACTTCCGGTGGTAACAGCGCCTGCGCGCTCGTAACTCACGACAATGACACCGCTTGGGGAGACTTTGCTATCCGTACAACAGATCAAACGGCATGTTCATCTGTGTTCGCAGGGCCGTTCCAAGAATCGGGTCGGAATAGGGCGCTATCCACCCGCCAAACCCGAAGCCACCACTGGTATCTTCCTCTGGCCCGCCTGGGGCTTGTATCACACCATCCAGGGAAATATGTTCAAGCACAGTAACTTTTCTCATGGCTGAGTTCCTCCAACATCTAGTGACCCTTATGGCAACCATTTTAGCATCGCGCTCGAATGCGGCAGATTAGGCAACGGCTCCAGGTATCTCAGCCGCCGGTAGACGCAGGCGCAAAGCCGCATATATAAGACGCGGCGGAACGCCTCACATTGTTGAAATGGATTAACCGATGCTGTTTCTGTTTCCCTACAATGGCGAATTCCTAGTGGCATTGCGTTTAAGCCTGCCGAAGTTCCGATTAAAATGCCTGCATGAAAATCAGCGTTGTACAGAAACAAATCCAGGCGCTCCCGGCAGACGCCCTGATCGTCAACCTGTTTGAAGGCGCAACGATGCCGGCCGGCACGACCGGCGCCGTCGACTCTGCGCTTGGCGCAACCGACGGCATACCGGGCGATGGCATGGTCAGCCGCCTGATCAAGCTGGGTGATTTCAAAGGCAAACTCAACGAGGTTGCCGTGCTCTATACCAACGGCATGATCCCGGCGCCGCGCGTCATCCTGGTCGGGCTGGGAAACAAAGACCAACTAACCGCCGATCGCGTGCGTCAGGTCAGTGGCGCGTCGATGCGCAAGGCGCGCGACCTGGGTTGCAAGCGAGTGGCCAGCGTTGTGCATGGCAGCGGTCTGGGCGGGTTGGATGTGCGCATAGCGGCACAGGCCACGGTTGAAGGCGCACTCCTTGGCGCATATCAGTTTCGCGAGTATAAGACCAGCCCGGGCAATGGCAAACACATCGACGAATTCACGCTGGTTGAGTTCAACCCCGCGCGAATGCAAGCGGTGCGCAACGGCGCGCATGATGGAGAGATCATCGCGAACAGCACAAACAGCGCGCGCACGTTGATCAACCGCGCCCCCAACCACCTCACCCCGGCTGCATTTGCTGATGTCGCGCGCGAGATGAGCATTGCATCAGGGCTGACCGTTGCCATCCTTGAGGAGGATGGAATCGCACAGTTCAAGATGGGCGGCCTGCTGGCCGTTTCACAGGGCAGCGCCAATCGCCCGCGCTTCGTGATCCTCGACTCTGCGCCGGAGAGCAAAACCGCGCCGCTGGTATTCATTGGCAAGGGCGTGACTTTCGACACCGGCGGCATCAGCCTGAAAGATCCATCTGGGATGGAGAGCATGAAAGCCGATATGGGCGGGGCAGCCGCCGTGTTTGGCGCGTTGCAGGCGATCGGCCAGTTGCGACTCCCGCAGCGGGTGATCGGCCTGCTGCCGCTGGTCGAGAACATGCCGAGCGATCTCGCCTTTCGCCCTGGCGATGTGATCACGATGATGAGCGGCATGACGGTGGAGATCATCAGCACGGACGCCGAGGGCCGCATGATCCTCGCGGATGCGTTGCACTATGCCAAACGCTTCGAGCCACGTGCGGTGGTGGATCTGGCAACCCTGACTGGCGCATGCGTCGTGGCACTGGGCGATGGCATGGCAGCCGGCGTGTTCAGCAACGATGATGCATTTGCGGCGCAACTCATGAAGTGCGCGCACAACTGCGGCGAACGCCTGTGGCAGTTGCCGCTGTATCCCGAATATGGCGACAAAATCAAGAGCGATGTGGCCGACCTCAAAAACAGCGCAGGGCGCACCAGCGGCGTTGGGACATCGGCCTACTTCCTTAAGCGCTTTGTGGAAACCGAGCACGGCCGCGACGCCTTCCCCTGGGCACATATCGACATGGCGCCAATGATGTTTAACACCGACAACAAAGGCTATCAACCGCGTGGGGCGATGGGTTATGGCGCGCGCACACTGGTCGAACTGGCGCGCGCCTCCGGCCTTGGGGTATAATCGGCCAGTTGCCAGCAACTAAAGTAAATAGCTATCCTATAGAATAGAGAAGATCAGATGTCAACAAAGCGAACTTATCAGCCCAGAAAGCGCCGCCGCGTGCGCGTGCATGGTTTCCTTCAGCGCATGCAGACCAAAGGTGGCCGCAAAGTGATTAACGCCCGCCGCGCCAAGGGACGCCATCAACTCACCGTGGTTGCGAATAACCACGTCAAGAAGGTCGATTGGAATGCCGTGTATTCAGTGGCCAAGAGCAAGGCCGGCACACGGGGAAGCAAATAACGGGCAGGGCAAATGTTGAATTTGCCCTGTTTTTATAATGCTCGGCCGCCTGCGCACATCCGCGGAATTTGGGCGCGTGAAGCGGGAGGGAAGTTTCCAGGCCGGCAGATGCTGCAGCATCAATGTTGCGCGCTGTTCGACGCCATCAGAACCAGCCGGCGATTTGCCTGGGATGATTGCATCAATGCCGTCGCGGGTTGGTTTGATTACATCTAAGAAGATCGGGAATGCGGTGCGGCGTAATCGCGCCCGCCGGATGATGCGCGAAGCGTTGCGCCAGTTGGTGAATGTGATCGAACCGTGTTGGGATATTGTTTTGATCGCCAAGCCTGCCATTTCCGCGCCGGGTGTGAAAATGCAGGATGTGCGGGATGAAATCAAGTGGCTGCTGAAAAAAGCGCGCATAGCGCGACCGATCACCCCGAACCCGTAACTGGCGACGGGGCGCCGCATGAGCGCGACGCGAGCGCGATGGGCATGATGGGCATTGTGCCGCGCATCCTCGTCGGGTTGATTCGCACTTACCAGATGACTATCTCGCGAGCGCTTCCACCCTCCTGCAGGTTCTATCCATCATGCAGCGAATATACCCTGCAGGCCGTCACAAAGTATGGCGCCCTCAAGGGTGGATGGTTGGGAGTCAAGCGCATTTTGCGCTGTCATCCATTCCATCCCGGCGGTTACGACCCGGTGCCATAACGTTTCTAGTTTTGAAATAAGGATTTGACTTGAAAAGTACATCAGTGCGTGCCCTCGTGGCATCTGCGGCGGGGATGCTCCTGCTGAGCGCCTGTGGCGGCGGCGGCGAAGTGCCGCCCAGCGCGTTCCCCGGCATGGTAGTCGAAGGCCCCTCAGCCTATCTTGCCAGCAATACCATCGTTTACAAGTTTGACGTGTCGAACGGCGCCGAGTCATGGCGCTTCCCGACCGCCCCCGACACCGCTAACCCGCGCGGCCCGTTCTCGGGCATGCCGATCAAAGTGGGCGACGTCATCGTCGTCGGCGGCAGCACCGGCTCAAATGGCGCGTATGACAAGCACCTCTATGGCATGTCCGATACGACCGGGCAGGAAGTGTGGCGCTTTACACCGCCCGGCGACAAAGGACGCGAATTCGTGGACGGCGCGGTCAGCGATGGCAAGCTGATCTACGCCCCGAACGGCGACGGCAATCTGTATGCGATCGACCCGGCGCAAAAGGACAACAATCAGCCCAAGGTAATCTGGACATTCAACACAGGCAACCGTCTGTGGGGCAAGCCGCTGCTGGCCGACGGCATCCTCTACCAGGGCGCGCTGGACCACAAGCTATATGCCATCAACGCGGCCACTGGCAAGGAGCTATGGCGCTTTGAGGGCGCAACCGCGCCGATCGCGGCGACTCCGACCCTCAAAGATGGCGTGCTCTACGTCGGCGCTTTCGACAGCAATTTCTATGCCGTGAATGCCAAAGACGGGTCGCTGAAGTGGAAAAGCACCGTCGACGGTTGGGTGTGGACTGCGGCAACTGTGACGAAGGATGCGGTTTATTTCGGCGATGTGCACGGCAAACTGTATGCGCTCGATCTGGAAAGCGGTCAGCACAACTGGACGTATGAGACGCGCGACACGATCAAAGCACAACCGGTCATTTCTGGCACGATGCTTTTTGTCGTCTCGGTGGACACGAACGTCTACGCGTTCGATCTGACAGACATCAGGAAGGATGCAACCGGCAAGGTGGACTACAACAACACCAAGTGGCAAAATATCACCCTCGCGCGTCGGATGTTCTCGGCGCCCGTGGTGGTTGGCGACGCGTTGCTAATACCTATCTTTGACGGCGACGTTAAAGTCTGGGCTCTGGACGTGACCACGGGGTCGCGCAAGTACCAGTTCCCAATCCCGCCGCCGGCGACGCCGGCGCCCGGGAAATAACCGATGGGCAGCCGTGATACGATGTTAAGTGATAATAGTAGGATGCCAGCGCCTGTGCGCCGGCTGATGGTTGGTCCTGAAATGAGGCTTTGATCCGTATGGGCAATATTTTCGATATCCTGGTCGTCAACCCGATGACCAACATCCTGCTTCTGATCTATGATCTGCTGTTCCATAATTATGTGCTGGCGATCCTGGTGCTGACGATCATCATCCGGTTGATCACACTGCCATTGACGCTCAAACAGCAGGTTTCCAGCATGAAGATGGCGGCCATGCAGCCGCAGATCAAGGCAATTCAGGAGAAGTATAAGAAAGAGCCGCAGAAGCTCAGTGAAGAGATGCGCAAGGTGGGATTCAACCCGCTGGGCGGATGTCTCCCCTTGCTGGTTCAGTTCCCGATTCTGATCGGCCTTTATAACGCGATCACGCGCACGCTGGCAGTCACACCGCTCAGCCTGCTCGAACTGGGCAAGCACATCTACAGCTTCCTGCCCAACCTGTCA
>CAIXPS010000512.1 GCA_903921365.1 uncultured bacterium
AGAGTTGGGGAGTCAGAGTGTTGTGCGGGTCGGCGGGTCTGGCGTGCGCCTTGTCTCAGTTGTTGTACACCGGCGTCCCGCGCACTGAAATCTTCCAGCCATGCGGACCAGTGCTGGTCATCGCGGGCAGCCGCAACCCGGTCACGTTGCGCCAGATCGAGGTCGCGCTTGAATATGGCGTCTGTGTGATCCCTGTCCCAACAGAACCTGCGTGTGATGAGACGACGGAGGCAGAGCGGGCAGGAAGGATAGGAAGGGCAGAGGCAAGCCCTGCCCCTACAGACGCGGCGCACTGGGCGGCCGAGACCATCAGCGCAGGGCGCGCTGTGATCGTGACCACCGCTGGGTCGCCTGAGTCACCGCTGGGCAAGGACGTGATCGCCGACCGCCTCGGGGCTGTGGCGGCTGCGGTGTTGGCGCGTGTCACGCCAGGGGCAGTAGTGCTGACAGGCGGCGACGTTGCAACCGCCGTCTGCACAGCACTTGGGGCGCAATCGCTGGAATTGTGCGGCGAATTGCAACCCGGCATTGCTTTCGGGCGGCTCGCGGACGGCCCCTATGCGGGGTTGCAAGTGATCACCAAGGCGGGCGGGTTCGGACGCGCAGAGTCGCTATGGGAGATCATCGGAGAGATTAGAGAATAGAGATTAGAGAGTAGAGAATGGGGACTCGTGGCAATCTCCACTCTCTAATCTCCTCTTTCTACGCCTGTGCAATCATGCCCGTCAGCTTCGTACCGGCCGCAAACGCCTTTGCTAGAAATTCACGCTCATCGCTGATGCCCGAACGGTGCATGTTCGACTCCATGCTGACGCATTTCTTGTAAGATGATGTCGCCAGCAAACGCGCGAGGCGTTGCCAGTCCACAGTGCCGGTGAAGGGGAGGTTGTGCTGATCGCCATTGCCATCGTTGTCGTGCAGATGCACGGCAATCAAACGATCCTTGAGCATTTCCAGTTGATCGAGTCCGTTGTCCATCAGGTTGCTGTGCCCGCAGTCAAAGCACAGACCCAGATACGCGGAGTCATACAACTCGAACAGCTTATGAATGCCGCGCAGGCTGTCGACCGTCGTGTTCTCTATAGCGATACGCACGCCTTGCGCGCGCGCGTAGGGCTCAAGCGCGTCCAGCGACTTGCGCAATTGCAGCCATCCGGCGTTCTGCTCAATCGGTTCATCCAGATTGGACGGGATGTGCATGACGATGACATTTGCGCCGCTGCCCAGCGCAGCCGCCATGGCGATGCGGTTCTTCACCAGTTCCACGCCGGCGAGTCGCTCATACTCTCGCAGGGATGCCCAGTTCTTCTCGCTTCCATCCGAGGCGTGGATGTCAAGCAGTTTCAGGTGATACTGGTTCAACCACTCGCCGATCTGTGCGACCTCGCTCTTCAGATACAGGAAATCGGTGTTCCAGTGGTGGCACCAGTGCACGTGGGTAAACCCAGCTTCGGCGATCAGGCGCAGATAGGGCTCCGGGCTGCCGGTGTCGCGCGCGTAGTCCGTGGTAATCGAAAGCGTTGTCATGCGGCAATTAAACCACGGGGCGCCACGACGCTGCAGATTGCGCAGGGGTCAGGGCAGCAAGACGACCCTGAAGCCATATCCCTTGTGCGCCTGCGATGCGTCATCGGCGCCGCGGAAGGCGCTGCGCACATAGCTGGCATCGTTCAAATAAGAACCGCCGCGCAACACGCGATAGGCCACACCGTTTGGATCGAGCAGTTCGCGCCCATCATGCGGATCATACGGGTAGGGGTAGGGTTGGCCTTTTGCATCGCTGTACAGCGTATTCGTCCATTCCCACACGTTGCCGGCCATGTCGGCCGCGCCATACGGGCTATCGCTGCGCGGGCTGTAATTGCCCACAGGCGACGTGTCCTTGATCTGCATGTCGTAGTTGAGCAAAGCGCTTGATGGGGGTTGATTGCCCCACGGATACAACCGGTCGCCGGTTGAGCCTGTCGATGAACCGCGCGCGGCTTTTTCCCACTGTGCCTCGGTCGGCAGCCGCACATCCCGTCCGCTGGTCCGGCTCACCCATGCACAAAATGCACTGGCATCAACCCAACTGATCGGAGTAGCGGGGTGATTGGGTTTCCCCGTTGTTTTGTCGGCCAGCCACGCGGTGGGCGTGTATCCTGTGGATTGGACAAATACCGCAAACTGCGCGTTCGTTATTTCGTATTTGGCAATATAGTACTCAGCCAGAGTAACCTTGTGCTGTGGCTTCTCATTGGGCTCGGCCTGTGGGTCGGCATCGCTGCTGCCCATCAGAAAATCACCGGCGGGGACGCGCGCAAGCTCTATCGACACGCCAGGCGCAGGGGTCAGCACCAGTGCAGGCGCCAGGGTCGCGGTCGGGATCGGACTGCTATCGAGCCCCGTTGCCCCGACCGGCGTCTCCGTCAGCGGCGCGGGGGTTGGACTCGGCGTGACTTTCAGGCGCGGGCGGGTGGGCTCAATCGTGCGCGACAGAAACTCAACTGTGCTTGCGGCGTCCGTCATCTCCATGAACGGCCCGAAGGTCCACCCGGCTTGCGAGATGAAGACAGCCGAGCCAATCCCCAGACCACCGCATAACAAGAGGGTGATCAGAATGGCGAGCGCAGTCCTGCCCCGCCGTGGGGGTGGAGGTTGATCCAAACCGCGCAACGAAGCATCCGATGGCGCAGATGGATTGCCCGAACCACCCTCACTGGATGCGGACTGCGCAGGCGCACCTGCGCCCAGGAACCCGGCATTCGCGTTCGCCCCGATCACGCGCGGCGCAGGCAGGCTCCATGCGGCGCGATCGCGCAGAAGTTTGCCGACTTCGGCCGCATCGCGCGGGCGCTGGCGCGCATCCTCGTCCAACATGCGCGCCAGCAATTCGTCGAGCCAGGCGGGAATATCGGGGCGCAACTTGGACGCCCTGATGCCCGGTCGCAGGTTGCGATGGACATGCCCGGTGAGTATCTCGAACAGGATCAGCCCCAGGGCATACACATCCGACGCCGGGGTGATAAAGTTCGACGACGTTTTTTGTTCCGGGCTCATATAGGCGGGCGTCCCGGGATGTGGCATGTGAGACTGGCGCAGTTGCAAGCGCGTGATGGGTTCGTTGGGAAGCTGCGCCAACCCCAGGTCAGCCAGTTTTATATGCCCGTCTTCATCGAACAAGAGCTTACTTGGTTTGAGGTTGCGATGGACGATGTTCTCGGCATGGATCACTGCCAGCCCATCGGCCGTTTCCTGGATGATCCGGATGCCGTCCTCGATAGACATTTTCCTGCCCTGCTGCGTCAGCGTCTGCAACCGATCTGCCAGACTGCCGCCCGACGCACACTCCATGACGAGCACAAGCGTATCGGCGTCCTTGTCCAACCCATACACCTGCAGGATATTGGGGTGGCGGTATATCTCACCCAGCTTCACCTCTGTCTGGAACCGGCGCCTGTATTCGCTGAACACCGCCGTGCCGTTCTCCGACGCCTCGCGCTGCACCACCCGCAACATACGAGCGGGCTGCAACGGCGCGCCCCTGGTGCAATACAGCGATGTGTGTGCGCCTGCTGAAAGCACGGCGTCGATCTGGTATTTACCCTTGAACAAGGACTGGCCTGTCTTGAGTGGCATTCTTGCCGCGTTGATCATATTAATTCGCTGGTGCTGGCGGAATCGGCGCAACGACAACCCTGAAACCAACACCTCTGCTGTCATACCCGGGAATAAAACGGTAACGTGTGGCGCACCGTATAACCGCATGCGTATTGTAAAACGATCCGCCGCGTAACACCCGTTGAACACTACCGGACGCTTCAGAATTCTCACGCCCATCGGTTAGGGTGTAAGGGTATGCGTACTGTGCATGCGTCGTATCGCCCCACAGAGTGCTTGTCCACTCCCATATGTTGCCAGCCATGTCGGCAACGCCGTACGGGCTGTCACCAGACGGGCTGTGTGCGCCGACCGGTTCGGTGTCGGTCTTGCCAAAGTTTGACCGGCTGGGATCGGGCGATTCATTGCCCCATGGCCAGACGCGCCCATCGATCCCGCGCGCGGC
>CAIXPS010000513.1 GCA_903921365.1 uncultured bacterium
CGCTTCCGAAATTAAAAAAGCTCCATCGGGAGTCACAATACCAGTATTAAAGGAGTCTTGCAGATAAGTAAAACCAGGACCTGAGATCCACCAGTTGTTGACACCTGCTCCATCACTTCCCTGACCGAGCAGGATGTTATAGTTGACTATAGGAACTGGAGATCCTGAAAATTGATTGGCAGAGATGGTGAAAACCCCGGAAAATGCAAAATTCAAATCATTGGGACCGGGATCGCTACCCGTAAAAGCGGCCCCTTGGCGTAGAGTGTTAAAAAAGTCAGCTGGATCCGTAGAATTTTGCCGCCCCGCCATGGCATCAATCGACAGCTGATTTTGAGTCGTGACTCCTCCCCAAGGTTGCCCGCTAGTAATTTTATAACTTTGGCCTGCATAAGGACCGCTGTCCGTGATGCTCTGCAGGGTGAAACTTTCGGTAAGTCCTAAGGGATATCCCGTGTTTGAGAAATCACTGTTCAGATAAACCCAATTATCGTGCTGGGTGGTATCTACCCCCGCTTGCACGTAGGAGTGCATGACTCCTAGGAATCCTGCACAGAGCAATAGGAAAGGGAGTTTGAACGCAGGAATCATTGAGGTGCGGGTCTTAGTAAGGTTCACGAGAAATGAATGGGTAAATGGGATGTTATTATAAGAAATACTTCACTAGTATCCAGTTGAGAAGGTGATTGAATTTTGTTGATTCTGCAATAACTTTAGTCAGATCTGGTCCTTTTAGGTCGGTCTTCTTCACTTGATCAGTGCTGGCAGTTCTCGTGCGTTATCTAGGTTTTGGAACGCCTTTCGGAGGTTGCTGATTTGGCTTGCTTGGCGCCCCCGAAGACCCTCCTCAGTAGAGAGATAAAAACTTTGCTATTTCTTCAGGCGTGACACACGATAATCGAAGTCCCGTTTGGTAGTTTAATAGATGCGTTGGGCATATTCTTTTAGCTAACGTATAAGATCAGCGACGACCGAAGGGCGTTCGCTGCATCGCTTCCTTAGGTGTTCGGTCAGATTGCCAAAAGGCTCCGCACAGAGATGTCTTCATCAACATCATCCCAGTGGATGCCGACCCCCCGACCTATGAGACGCCAGTTTGAGCGTTGCTCTGGTGAGGCGCGTAGTAGCCTAGGAAACCACTCGAGCGGGGCCGAAACCCGTCGAGCATCGGCGAGCGTGACGACAAGTTCGTCGTCCGTGAAGGATACATCCACGGCATCTGCAACAGGCCTACTGGCTAAAGTGCTCATCCCAGGTAATGATAAACGATTCGCGATGCTGCTCAATCAAATTATGGAGTTCTCGCAGTTCCGTGCTGCGAAAGCCACGAGATTCTACGAGTGAAATGGGCGTGAGCCAAAACTTAGCGTAACGCTCAGCCTGCTCCACATGAATGTGATGAGATTCTGTTCCCTCACGGCTAAAGAAGAAAAAACGGTATCCGTGGATACGAAGCACTTCTGGCATGGAGACATCGTATCAGTTGAAAGCATCAAGGCAACAGTGTTGAGGGAACACAAAGCACCTAACGGCCTGAACTGAGCGACACCGTACACGGTATTCCCATGCAAACCGGCAGACCTAATGGTGTTCGCTCCAGTGATTGGTTAGACTGCATTTCACTTCTCCTCCACTGAAGAAATTGATACGCCATAGGCATCTTTGGAAATGGACTCCACCCTTGGGTGGTTGCTGTAATTCAACTGGAGGTGGGTCGCATCAATCCAATGAACAGTCAGATCTACGCTGCCGCCGCGATTAGCAATGTTGTCCAAAGTATAGGGTCTGGGCATAGGGCCGTCACAGTCGAGACCTAAAACTGTGGTGCCGGAGCCACTTCCAAGCTGCTTCAAATCTACGATGGTCTCTATATTTGCTGATCCAAAACCACCGTTCTGAATTGTGTAAGCGACCGCGACTATGCTTCCATCTGGCGACGGAAATACTTCTTTCCAGACCGTGAGGTCATCCAAGCTGGGCTTGCAACCGCTCATGATTGCGATGGCAACCAAGCTCATTACTGCAAAAACTATGCGCGAATTAGAAAACATGCTGTCTAACGGCTAGAACTGAGCGACACCATGCTCGGCATACCAATGCAAACCGGCAGACCTAATGGTGTTCGCTCCAGTGATTGGTTAGCCTCTTTCATGTATTCTCTAGCTAACTCCAACAAGCGCTAAAATCCACCCATACAACGCAAATATGGTTGCAGGCCAGATGCAAAAAATAATAAATGCCAGTGCTGCCAGGTTGATATGGATCACCGATCCCGAATTATTCTCTCCCGCCGCCATTGATGACAATGGAGCTACACAACCGAAGAAGCCAAAAATATAATAAATCCAGTGCTGACTGACTTCTGGGGCTGTTGAAAATCTGTGTGTGAGTAGTGAAACATGTGCCGCCCAGCCCCATAAAACATATGCATTTCCAGCAAAGATGATCGGAGCGATAACCCACCACATCCATCTGCGCGCTGGATTGTCTCCAGCTATTCGTGAGGTAAGGACAGCCAGTCCGAGAAATGGCCACATGAGAAACGTTGACAACCATGAAAATAAAAACCCTTGAATAACGAGGATTATAAAAAATAAAATGATGTGCATAGTTCGATATAG
>CAIXPS010000514.1 GCA_903921365.1 uncultured bacterium
CAGGCGCTGGCATAGTTCCCAGCCATCCATCCCCGGCATCATCAAGTCCATAATGATCAGGTCTGGATGGGTCTCAAGGGCAACGGTCAACCCACGCTTGCCGTCGCCAGCGGTGAGAACGCGATACCCTGCGCGGAGCAGATGATCGGAGAGCAACTCGCGCAACGTCGAATCGTCATCCACAAGCAAGACAGTCTGAATTGGCATGTTTATCAGGCAACTGGTAAGGTAAAGGCAAAGACGGCGCCGCCATCCGGCGCCGGCTCGGCCCATATACGACCGCCTTGTGCCTGCACCAGCCTGCGGCAAACATACAGACCAAGACCATAGCCATAGGCGGCCTGTGAGTCGCTGCTGTCGGCGCGATAAAACTTGCTGAACAGTTTTTCGGCATCGACATTTAACAAACCGCGCCCATGGTCGTGCACCGACAACGTGATCTCAGCCGTATCCGCCGTCACGTCAACCGTGATCTCCTGGTCTGGCGGTGAATACTTATCCGCATTATCCAGCAGATTGGTAAGGATTTCCACCACGCGATCCCGATCAGCCATCGCCAGCGGCAGTCCAGGCTTAATCGGAACGTGTATCAGCCGGCTTGCGACGCGCGCGCGAACTTGATCCACGACCAGATTAATCACGGGCAAGATAGATATCGGTTCGACTTGCATCACCAACCCGCCTGCGTCGATGCGCGCGGTGTTCAGCACATCCCGCACCAGTCGATCCAGCCGTTCGGATTGCTGATCGAGGATGATGAACATCCGGTTGCATGTGGCGTTGAGCATGACGCAATCGGAGCGCATCCGCTCGGCGGCGCCGCGCATGTTGGTCAGCGGCGCGCGAATCTGATGGGATACCAGCGAAACGAACTCGGTGCGCATCTGATCCAATGCCTTGAGACCGGCATTGGCGCGCGCAAGCTGATCCACCTTATCGCCCAGTTCGCGCGTGCGCGCAGAAACCTGTTCGCTCAGCGTGGTGTTCAAGCGACGGATCTCGTCCTCACGATGTTTACGCTCGGTCACATCACGCACGATGACCGACATGCCGAGCGGTTTTCCGCCCGCATCCACCAGGCGCGTCGCGGTCAGTTCAGCCGCGATTTCACGCCCCTGAGCATCCACGCAGGTTGTCTCATGACCGCGCACAAAACCGGCATCCTGAACCGCATGGCTAAGCCACTGGAATTCGACCGTGGCGCCCTCCCCCGACCCGAATAAGCGCGCCAGCGACTTCCCAAATATCTCCTGTTCGGTGTAGCCAAACAGCAACTCAGCGCCGCTATTCCACAACTCGATCTTGCCATGCGCATCCAGGCTGATGATGGCGTCGGCGGATGCAGCCATGACGGCGCCCAGGCGACGTTCACTGACCTGGGCCTGCTGCTGCGCGCGCTCTGCCTTGTCAATCCAGTCGCGAATCAGAGTCAGCGTGGTAAACACGACCAATGGCACCGCAATCGCATAAAACAGAACATCAAGGTTAAAGTAAAGATATGCGCCGATGACATCGTGAATCCAGCGACCCAGGCCGGTTTCATAAACTACGGCCAGACCACCCAGCACAATCGGCAGCACCCACCGTAGCAGGGATAGACGTTTCTGTAACACGGAATTAAGGGCTGGGTTCATATCACAAACTCCATTACAAAACGCAAAACACATGCAACACCATTGAAGACACTCAGCATGAAACAAGTATACGCCGAGGGAAGCCAGTGTCAGGGTGGCATAATGGTGCTTATTATGAAAACACAAACACTCGGTGCTTCAGACCTCACAGTCACACGCATCGCCTATGGTTGTATGCCGCTCGGCGGAGGATGGGATGGCTCACCACTGACCGATGAAACCCGCACAAAAGCGGTCAAGATCATCCGAACAGCGCTTGATCAGGGGATAAACTTCTACGATCATGCTGATATCTACTGCCGCGGGAAGTCAGAAACGGCATTTTCGGATATCTGGCAGGACGCAGCATCGCTGCGCCCCTCGATCATTATCCAGAGCAAAGTCGGCATACGCCCGGGCTGGGATGATCCCAACATACCAACCCGGTTTGACTTCAGTTATGAGCACATCGTTCGCAGTGTTGAGGGAAGCCTGCAGCGGTTGAAAACCGATTACCTCGACGTGCTTCTGCTGCATCGCCCCGACCCGCTGGTGGAACCTGAGGAAGTTGCGCGCGCGTTCGATGAACTCCATCAGTCTGGCAAAGTTCGCTGGTTCGGCGTCAGCAACGAGACCGCCGCCGAGATCGATTTCCTGCAACACTACCTGCGCCAACCGATCGTGGCTAACCAGGTCGAGTTCAACATGATGCACACCCATATGCTGGATGAGGGCGTCATCTTCAACCAGTACAACCCGCGCCAGGCGCGCAACCACGGAACAATCGAGTATTGCCGTTTGCACAATATCACCCTGCAGGCATGGGCGCCGCTGGCGAATGGCAAATTGACCGGGCGCAAGATAGACAACCCGACAGAGAGCATCAAACGAGCTTCGGTAGTTGTTGAACAACTCGCAAAAGAGAAGGGCGTCAGCGGTGAGGCGATTCTTATTGCCTGGATTCTGCGTCATCCGGCCAGAATACAGCCCATCATTGGCACAACCAGTATTGACCGTATCGCCAACGCATGCCAGGCAGACGGTGTGGAACTCAGCCGCGATGAATGGTACAAGCTGTATGTCGCTGGGCGCGGCGAGAACATGCCGTAGGTAACGGGATCAGAGGGAGCGATACGGCGATCGCTCCCTACGGAAGTGCTTCCGCTAAAACAGTCAGGGGCAGCGGGACAAGGGGTGGGCGTGGCGTGAATGACCCAACGCTGTCAAGTTCTTCAGTTGTCGCTCCTGCCCCCGCGATGGCGCGCGCCACGAGTGAACCGCAGATGCGTCCTTGGCAATTGCCCATGCCCGCGCGCGTCAGACCCTTCACTTCATTTGCGGTGCGCGCGCCAGACGCCACAGCCGCCTGAATCTCACGCAATCGCACTTGCTCACAACGGCAGATCACGGTATTGTCATCAGCCAGTGTGTCGAAGCCGGAGCCGGGCGTGAAAAGTCGATCCAGCGCCGCAGCAAAGCGACGCTCGCGCGCCAGCCGCGCCGTATCGCTGACGCGCAGGCGCTCCAACTCCAGACGGGGCATTCGGCTAAGGTAGACAGCAGCGGCGCACCCCGCAAGATGCCCCTCAAGTCGGGCCAGCTCCGAGCCCCCGATGCCCGGCCCCATCGCCGGCGGCAAACACACCCGGAACCGATGTCTGCATATCGCGATCACGCCACGGGATATGCTCGCCCCGCGCGTGTCGCCGCGCATGCCGGCAACCGAGCAGGCGCGTAATATCGGTGTTTGGTGTGAAACCGTAGCCGACAACGAGCGTATCGGCAGCCATGACCTGTTGGCGCGTTTTATCCGGACGCCAGTCATCGCCCAGCGGGGCGATCACTACCTCCTCCACTTCTTGACGACCACGCGCCTCAACGGCCGCCCAACCGATCCGCACGGGCACGCGCGCAGACAGCAGTGTTGACACATAGTCCAACCCTTCACGAAGGCGCGCCCATTGCGCCCACATGGCGGTCAGAGAAGACAGGGTCTTTGGCTTGACAATGGGAGAAGCTTCCAGTAGCGCGCGCACGTTGGCGCCTGCCTTAACCAGATTAGCCGCAACAGCAAGCGTAAGTGGGCCAGTGCCGGACACAACAATGTCCTTCCCAGGCAAAACTCTCTGGCTCTTGATCAAGTTCTGAACGGCGCCGGTAGTGAATACCCCGGGCAACGTCCAACCGGGAAATGCAACCGGGCGGTCATATGCGCCCGGCGCTGCCACGATGGATCGCGCGCGTAGACGCTTTGGCGCAGTTGTGCCAAAGAGATACAGCAGCCAATCGGATTCGTCCTGATGACAATCCCACACGACGGTATCCATCAAGAGCGTTACGTTGTGATGCGCCAACGCCTCCGTTATCTGACGGACTTCGCCTTGATGGGTCAGCGAATCTGAGCCAGAGAAAGATGCCGGCAGTTGCTTGAAATACTGCCCGCCTGGGCGCGGGGCGCTATCGATCAGCACAACCGACACACCTGCTTTCGCCGCGGCCAAGGCCGCGGCGAGGCCGGCCGGCCCGGCGCCGATGATGGCGAGGTCGCTGCTTGCGTTCACGGCTGCGCCCCCGCTTCAATCGTCATCCCATCGCGCAGACTCGTCACGCACGCGCGCACATTGGGCATCCCGTCAACCGTCACCAGACACTCATAGCAAATCCCCATCCCGCAATACAAACCGCGCGGTTCCGCAGACGCCGGCATATGCCTGAAAGCGCGGAACCCTTCCACCAGCAATACGGCGGCGACCGTCTCACCTTCATAGGCAGTCACCGGTTTGCCGTTCACTAGCACTGTCAACGACCGTCCGCGCGCAATCCGAGGCAGCCTGGTCGTTTCATTCTTGATGCGCATGCTATCCTGTTGACGTCCTCGCGATTTCGCGATCCGGGGAGAATGGCGTCAGATCTATTTCGGTTGGCTGTCCGAGCACGACCTGGGTGACCAGTTCACCGACCAGCGGCGTGACGATCACCGTTGACTTGAATGCCGTCGCGACGATCAACCCAGGCAGCCCCGCCACAGGGCCGAGATAGGGCATGCCGTCGCTTGTAAACGCCACCGGCGCCACCCATGTCCGCAACCCACGCGCGTTTTTCAACATAGGAAAGTAGCGACTGGTCATTGCGGCGATGGCGCTGATACCGGAGGGGATCGCATGTGAATCGAGTTCTGTTGTCACGGCAGCGACTTCACCAAGAAGAAAGTTGCCATGTGCAGATTGTGAGAGTGCCAGCACAGCTTGTGCATTGTGCCCACCATCTTCATTCTGTGTGACCTGTGTGGCTTCGAAAAAGGCGGCGGAAGCGATGTGATTGCGCAATGCCACGTTCACACGCTCAGTCACAAGCGCCTGACCACGCACATGCTGGATAGACCAGTTGCGCCCAAGCGCGCGCGCCAGAGACGGCGTCCATGCTCCTGTGGCGAGAATCACGCGGGGGCAACTGATGGCGCCGCGCGAAGTTTGCAGCCCGGCTACGCGCCCTCCTTGCACGTCAAGCGCTGTCGCCGATGTATGGGTATGAAGTGTCAAACCCATCTGCAGGGCGCGCCGCACATAGCCCCACATCAGCGCAAATGGATACACCTGACCTTCGGACTCATGATAGCAAGCGCCAAGAACACTCGATGAATCAAGCATGGGCTCTAGTTCACGCAGTTGCTGCGCCTGAACCATCTCAGCCCGGATACCCACCGCGTGCAGGCGCGGCAGCCGTTCCGCCAGTGTATGCCATTGTGACTCCGTTTCGATCACAAGCAAGCTGCCCAACCGGCGATATCCTACAGAGCAGCCCAATTCTGCTTCAAGCGTCGCGAACCTGGCATAGCCGCGTGTAACCAGCGGCAGGCTGTGATCCAGTTCTGCATCCTGCACTTGCACGTTGCCATAGTTTGCCCGTGACGCGCCAGCAGCCACGTCTCCCTGGTCGATCAATGCGGTGCGCAAGCCCGCGCGGCACAGGCTGTGCGCAATCGAACAACCGATATACCCGGCGCCGACAACGGCCACATCACAGGTTATCACCATAGACTGTTGTTGAAAAGAGACAGCAGCGAAAAGGGTTCGCTGCTGCCGAGAAAAAGATCAAATGATGAAGCCGACTGTCATCAGTTCAGATGGGGCTTAATTTTGTTCATCAAGCGCTCTTTGGGCATATACC
>CAIXPS010000515.1 GCA_903921365.1 uncultured bacterium
GAGGACTTTTAGAATGTTCAAACTGGAATTTATTAGCAGAGTGGTCAACCAACAGTGTTGATTTACACCTCTTCATCGTCAAGAACCAAAAGAGAGCCTACACGGCTGCTTTAAACAATGGCGCAAATTCAATGAACGTCGGGGGATATTGTTTTCGAGATGGCTGAACACCTGAACGGTACCTGGCAACCCCACGAAGACGATGAAGCCCTGCAGCGCCGCTTCTGGGAAATCTTTCCAACGGATGCAGTAGATGCCTATCAGGGACGTCCCCCTCATGGCGAAATTCGTGCGCGCTTCGGGGCGCATTTCCTTCGTAATAACCGATGGTGGTTAGACTGATGCCACTCCCGCCCCTCAAACAATTGATTCATCGTTTATGGCGAAAATTAAGCAAACACCGTCGGTGTCAATTTATGCTTATCGCGGTTCTGATGGTATTGGGAGCTTTTGTCGATGTTATCAGTCTGGGGGCGGTCTTCCCCTTCATCAGTGCGCTTTCAGCACCTGAAACCGTCTTTTCCATGCAGATGGTACAAGGTATTGCCGGTTCTCTTGGCATTACCCGGGCTGACCAACTGGTTCTGCCCTTAACCATGATCTTTATCTGCGCGACTTTGCTGGGCTGCGCCTTCCGGCTTTTGGTTTTGTGGGTGAATAACAGCTTTACCTATGCTTTGGGGCACGACCTCAGCGCCCTTACGTATCGGGCCACCCTGTATCAACCCTATCATGTCCATATCGGCCGCAACAGCAGCGAGGTAATCGGTGGCGTCACCAAGGTTGATTCTGTAATTGCGACTCTTTTTAGCTTATTGAACCTGGTAAATGCCATTTTGATTGCCTTGGCCATACTCGCAACCCTGATTGGCCTCAATCCTTTGATATCCACTTTGACGATATTCGGGTTTGGCTTTTTCTATTCTTCGGTGGCCTTGATTGTCCGACGTCGCCTACATAAAAACAGTCAGTGCGTTGCCCTGGAATCAAATCGGCGGATCAAGTTTCTACAGGAGGGCTTGGGCGGGATACGTGAAGTGCTGCTTGGCGGTAGTCAGCTCTTTTACGCTAATGTCTATAGCCGATCGGACTGGTCTCTGCGCAAAGCCCAAGGCGCAAATAACTTCCTGAGCGGCTGTCCTGGATTTGTAGTTGAGGCTCTGGGAATGGTTCTGATTGCCATGTTGGCATATAGCTTGTCCATGCAGACTGGCGGTTTGGGGTCGGCCCTGCCCTTGTTGGGGGCGCTGGCTTTGGGCGCCAAGCGTCTGTTGCCCGCCCTGCAGCAAATATATGGGGCGTGGGCTGCAATTGTCAGTTGTCAGGCGAATTTAAGCGATGTCATGGACCTTCTTGAACAACCCTTGCCTGAAGAGTCCATGCTTGCGCCGCCAGCACCGCTTGATTTCCAAAATGAGATACTGTTCGAGGATGTCTATTTTCGCTACATGTGTAATGGCCCTTGGGTGATACACGATCTTAATCTGCGGGTTTCAAAAGGCGCCCGGGTCGGGTTTGTGGGGACAACAGGCTGCGGTAAAAGCACCACCCTCGATCTGCTCATGGGCCTGCTACTACCGACATCGGGCCGGATTTTGGTGGATGGATTGCCACTGTCTGGCGAAAGATTGCGGGCTTGGCAGCGCACTATTGCCCATGTGCCGCAAAGTATTTTTTTGGCCGACACTACTGTTGCGGAAAACATCGCCTTTGGTGAACAGCCCGAAGCCATTGATATGGAACGGGTACGGCAGGCTGCACGACAGTCTCAGGTCGCAGAATTCATCGAAAGCGGCGCGGGAGGCTATAACGCCTTGATCGGAGAGCGCGGCATACGTCTTTCCGGCGGCCAACGCCAACGAATTGGTATTGCCAGAGCACTTTACAAACAGGCAACCGTCCTGGTTTTTGACGAGGCCACCAGGCACCTTGGACAATGCAACTGAACAGGATGTAATGGACGCCATTGAGGGATTAGGGAGGGATCTGACCATCCTGATCATTGCCCACCGCCTCTCTACGGTAAGCCGCTGCGATATGATCGTACAACTGGAACAGGGTAAAGTTGCGACACAGGGGACTTACGAACACCTCCTTGAGCAAATGTCAATCGTAATGTAA
>CAIXPS010000516.1 GCA_903921365.1 uncultured bacterium
AGTGTCGTTCGCGGCCGGGTCAACCGGCGTGAACGTCACATCAGCGTCAATCGCATCGGCGATTAATGCGCTCACCGTGTCGACCATCTCGTCCGTCAGGCGGTGGAGGTCTGCTACCGTCAACCCCTGTGCGAGATCAGCTATCGTTAGTTCCTTACTTCGTACACGCGAAAAATCCAACATGTTCACCTCATCAGTCCTTATTATGACAATTTATCATAGACGATGAAAATAGTACACCTTAGTCAGCCTTTCATTTTCCTGTCTTCGTATTTATACTTGGCTTGTTGGCTCTGTATTTCACGCTGTCCGCACAACAGCGTATGTTTGTTGTTGTTTGTTATTGATGTTCGTTGAAATGCCCTGTATTGTGGTTGATTGACAATCGATGTCTACATTTAAACTCACCCGCAGAGAACTCTTCCGACTTGGCGCTGCTGCCGGCATGGGACTGGCCGCTGGATCACTGCGCCGTTTTATGCCTGTCGTGATGGCCGGCGACAATAAGCCGTTTTTCTACAGGCTGAATGACGCGCAGGAGTTTATCCGGGGGTTCAACAACAAGCAGTTTGGCGTCGGGTATGGCCGCGCGTGGGGGTTGCCCAATCTGGGCGAGCCGGCGATGGTCGCCAATAACCTGGGCGGGTTTCCGTTCCAGCCCGGCGTCGTGGATGATCCCGTCTATGGTCAAATGCTCGACCTGAGCGTCCATCGGTTGACGAAGGCCGAACACAAGTTGCTTGACGATAAGGGCGCCATTGTTGATATGGCGCGCCGGCAAGCGACTGCCGGGCAGGATTTCGCCAGTTCCGCGTTCCATGTTTACCCGCCCGACGGGTTCAGCCACATGGAAGTGACCTTGAAGCTGCCGCGCGGAATTCATGAAACAGTCGTTGGTAGCGCGAAAGTGATGAATGGCATCGACAATACCTTCGTCGGCGTGTGGGTTCTGCCGGACCTGCTTCGCTTGTCGGACGATCTGGCATCGCTGCAGAAGAATAAGGGCTTGTCCGAAGCGGATGTTGCGCGCATCACGCACAAGTTTGATGATTCCCATGTGGAAGTGGATATTCTGGAGGCGGTGGGGCACAGTGCGCTTAACCTCTCCAGCATCATGACCGGCGCTCACTTGCAGGGGCTGCAAAGCCTGACGACCAACTCCCTGTACTACGATCGCAGGTTCTTCTACAACGTGGCAACGCCTAAATGGCTGCAATTCATGGTCGATAACGGCGCGCCGTTCAAGTGGGAAACCGATTATCTCAACATCGTTTTTGAGTTTGACCCTGACGGCCACTGGCGCACGTACTTTAACGAGATTGAGATGGTGAACAGCAAGACCGTGCTGGAAAAAGCCGAGGCGCCTCAGGAAGAATTGCTGCGTCGCATCCCCATACGGACAGTGGCGACGCCGGTTGGCCCGCTCACGGTTTCCTATTTCATCATCTTCCACGCTGCGGCCGGCGGAACGTGGCCTGGCCAGCCGATAGCGCCAAATGACGCTGCCAGGGATGGGTTGCGCGTCGCGAATCTGCTGCTCAGATAATCATTCTCTCAGCATTACCTGCGATAACATCACTCATTGGTGAGTCTACAGTGGTGTTTTTGTTGTTATTGGTCTGGAGGTAAGTCATGAATGTTCATAAGCGTCTGAGCCGGCTGGGTGCGACGCGCCCGGCGCGCGTCATAGCGATGGCCGTAGCCGTGGCGGCGGTGTTGTTGAGCGCGTGCAGCGGGTTGGCGGGAGGCGCGCCGGCGGCGCCGGCACTGCTGCCCACCAGAACACTGGCGCCCATCCGGACCGTTGCGCCTGTGACGCCTGACCCAACCCAACCCCCGGCGCCGACAAGCGCAGCGCCGTCATCCGGGGCTGATAGCCAAATTGCGACGCCGGCGCCAACCCGTGTCTCCAGCATGACGTCATGTTCCTCATTGAAACTGGATGCCGGCGCGACTTCCGCGACGACAAAGGTTGCCAGTGCTGCCGGGCGCATCGTGTATGTCACTATCGACGGCAATATCGGCGTCAGCGATGTTGCTGGCAAGAACGTCATTGAGGTCACCAGCGACGCGAATACCGATGCCAGTAAAGGCGCTTTCCGCATTTACACCTTCCCGACCTTTTCCGGCGATGGCAAGTCGCTCGCGTTCGTCTCGTATGCCACCATTTCGGGGACCCAAACGGCAACGCAGACGTTGTATGTGACGACTCCGGAACAGAAGGCGAAGACACTCAAACTGTATACCACCTCAGACGACAGCATCCCGTATTTAGATTGGTCGCCGGACGGCAAGCAGATCGCGTTCCTGACCATCCGGTCGGGCAAAGGCGCTATGCGCATGATCAGTAAGGATGGCGGCAAAGCGACGGTGATTGAGGAAGGTTCATCGGCCTACTGGCACTGGCGCGCTGATTCGACAGCGCTGATGACGCATCTGAGTGGTTCCCCCGCGACCAGCGCCGACGCCCACATGTCTATTGCTGACGCCAAAGGCGCCAATCCGAAGAAGATCACCAGCTTGCCCGGAAACTTCAAGGCGCCGCAGTTCTCGCCGAACTCAAAGTACTTGTTGTTTGTCGCCCGCACTGGCGGCGATGACGACCTTGTGATCTCAGACGCAACTGGAAAACCGCTGTGTTCGCTGGCGGTGCTGGAGGCCGGCGCGTCCTTTGCATGGTCGCCCGACGGCCAGCGCATCGCGTGGATCAGCAGCTCGCTGACGCTGCAGAACCCGGCGCCGTTGTCGATCTTCGATCTCACCACTGGCGCAACCACGCAGGCGCACGATGAGGCGATAGCATTCTTCTGGTCGCCCGACAGCAGGCATATTGCCGTTTATTCGGTGGTTACAGACGGCGTCCCGACAGAGTTCAACGCTGCGGGTAAGGTTGATGAGCAAGCGTCAATCGCGGCGCAAGCGGGCAGTCAGATGTTGCGCATCGAGATTGTGGATGCGGCTGTGGGCGGCGCCAAGCCAATCGAAGTGGCCGATACAGCGCCGACAAGCGCCGTGATCGACGTGATGGGCTTTTTCGATCAGTACTCGCGCGCGGTCACCCCGTGGTCGCCAGATGGCAAACAACTGGTCTATACCACCGTCTCGCATCAACAGTCGCGCATGGACCTTGTTGTCGCCACGCTCAGCAGTGCGGCAGACAAAGTGGCATTAAGTCGCCTGACCGATGGCGTCCTGGCCTTCTGGTCGCCCCGGTAAGAGTGCGGTTCGGACGGTTGTGGGATTGTGGGAACGAGCGAGCATTCTAGTCCATGATATTTAACGCGCCTGTGCCGCGCATGGATTTACATTATGATGTATAAATAGATATCTGGTGTCCGCGAGGATACGGGTTCCGAGCTGTCGTGTCATTACCACGCCAGTCAAGCGGGAACCCGTTTTTTTATTCATGGCCGGAAAGAGCCAGAATAAGGAGGTGCTGATCGCAGAAGCACAATGTTTCCATCGATTACACAGCTTAGCCGAGATGCTCTCATTTACAAAGCAAACAAAAAGAAGAGAAGGAAGGAGATAGTTCGCATGAAAACACATTTGCTCAAGTCGTTTACCGCGCTGGCAGCGATAAGCATGTTAGTCAGCGCGTGCGGCGCAGCCACAACCGCTCCGACGGCTGCGCCGGCTGCCACCGCCGCTCCCGCAGCCACAGCGGCCCCAGCTGCCACCGCCGTGCCGGCAGCCACTGCGGCGCCATCAGCACTCCAGATCCCGGATGTTGAGAAAGGCAAGTTCAACATCGCCGCCGTTCTGCTTGGCCCACACGATGATGGTGGCTGGAGCCAGGCGCATTTCGATGGTTTGCAATACGTCGAAAAGAACGTGCCCAACACGCATGTGGCTTATATCGAGAACGTTCCTGAGGGCGCTGATTCCGAGCAGGTCATCCGTGGTTTAGCGCGCAAGGGTTTTGACCTGATCCTGACCACTTCCTTCGGCTATATGGACCCCACTGCTGCGGTCGCCGAAGAATTCCCGAACCAGACATTTATTCACGTGAGCGGTTTCAAGACCAATGGCAAGAACTTCGGCAACCTGTTTGGCGCCATGGAAGATATGAAGTACCTGGCCGGTATGGTCGCCGGTTCGCGCGCAAAACTCGACAAGAATCCCAAACTGGGCTACATCGCCACATTCCCCATTCCTGAGGAATTGCGATTGGGCAACGCCTTCGCTCTGGGTATGCGCAAGACCTGCGCGGACTGCACGATGGATGTGCGCTGGATCAACACCTGGCATGATCCGGTGCAGGAAAAGTCCGCCGCCGAATCGCTTTTCGATGCGGGCGCGCAAGTCGTCTTCACCGGCGCTGACACCCCGGCGCCAGCCGATGTGGCACAGGCCAAAGGCAAGTGGGGCCTCACCTACGACTGGGTGGGTTCCTGCAAAGTCGAGCGTTGTCTGACCACCATCTATTGGGATTGGGGCAAGATTTACGCCAAGATTGCCAAGGGCGTAATGGACAAGACTTACAAGCCCGGCTTCGACTACTTTGATGCCGATAGTGGCGCACTCGGCTTGTATGGCTTTATGGAAGGTCAGCAGCCCACTAAGGGCATGGCCGACCTGCCCGCCGCTGATATGACGATGGTCAAGGACACGCTGGCGCAGATGCTCAGCGGTAAGTTCACCCGCTTCGATGTCTTCGCCGGTGAGGTCAAAGACAACACCGGCAAAGTGGTCGTGCCTGCCGGCCAGAAGATGGTGCAGGCTGACCTCGATCAATTCCCGCCTGGCGCCGATGGCCTGGCGTGCAAATACTGCATGAAGTGGTGGGCTCCCGGTATCGTAGCCGAACTGCCCAAGTGATCGTAAGCAGTTAAGAGTGTCAGTGAACGAAGGACGGATGACGGTCTACTGTCACCGTCCTTTGTGTTTGTTCGTCTCACAGCAAGCTGTTCAATGAGGTTTCCATGCAAGACACGCCTAACGCCGTGGAAATGCGAGGCATTGTCAAGCGATTTCCGGGCGTTCTCGCGAACGATCATACGGATTTCGATCTGCGCCTGGGTGAGGTTCATGCTTTATTAGGTGAAAATGGCGCAGGAAAAAGCACATTGATGAATGTGCTGGCCGGAATGTACAAACCGGATGAAGGCCAGATCATCGTCAAAGGCGCGCAGGTTAGATTTAGCTCACCTCGCGATGCCATCGCCGCCGGGCTGGGGATGATTCACCAGCATTTCATGTTAGTGCCCACACAGACGGTTACTGAGAATATCATCCTGGGTCTCAGTGAGCCGCATTTCTACCTGCCCATGGCGGAATTGGACAAACGCGTCATGGCGTTGCAGGAACAGTATGGGCTTAAGGTGGACCCCAGAGCCAAAATCTGGCAGCTATCCGTTGGCGAGCAGCAACGCGTCGAAATCCTGAAGATGCTTTACCGTGGCGCCAGGGTGCTCATCATGGACGAACCGACGGCCGTCCTGACACCGCAGGAAGTCGATGAACTGTTTGTAACATTGCGATCAATGACCGCAAGTGGCCACTCGATTGTCTTTATAAGCCACAAACTGGATGAAGTGCTGGCAATTGCCAACCGCGTCACGGTGTTGCGGCACGGCAAGGTGACCGCATCAGGGCTTTCAACAATTGGTGTGACCAAAGCCCAGTTGGCGTTATTGATGGTTGGACGCGAGGTGGTATTCTCGGTAGACAAGAAGCCAGCTGTTCCCGGCGAAGTTGCACTCTCGATTGATGACATTTGCGCTGAAAACGATCGCGGGCTACCGGCCCTGCGCAACTTCTCGCTGCAGGTGCGCCAGGGTGAAATTATCGGCATGGTGGGTGTGGCGGGCAACGGGCAGAGCGAATTGGCGCAGGTGATTACCGGTTTGCGCGGCTGCTCGTGTGGTCGCGTGTTGATTGCCGGCGAAGATATTGCCAACATGAAACCCTATGCGGCGATTAAGCGCCATGTGGCGCATGTGCCAGAGGATCGCCACGGTGTGGGAAGCTCGCCCGGTCTCAGCCTGGCCGACAATCTGATCATGAAGAACTACCGGGAGTCACCCGTGTCAAAAGGCTGGGTGCTAAACCGGTCTGTCGTTCGCAAGCAGGCCAACCAGTTAAAGACCGAATACGACATCATCGCGCCGTCCATCGACGTGCAGGCGCGCCTGCTTTCGGGCGGCAATCTGCAGAAAGCGATTCTGGCGCGCGAGATGTCAGCCGGGCCCAAGCTGATCATCGCCGTGCAGCCGACGCGCGGTCTGGATGTGGGCGCCATTGAGGCGGTGCACAAAGTATTGCTCCAAGAGCGCGAAAAAGGCACTGCCATCCTGCTCATCTCCGAAGAGCTGGAGGAAATCATGGCGCTTGCCGACCGCATTGTCGGTATCTACGAGGGCAAGAATATGGGCGAGTTGCCGGCCCAGACGGCGACGTTGACACAGATAGGTCTGATGATGGCGGGCACACCGCAAGGTTCAGCCCAGACGAAGGAACAGTAACCGATGGCCATGACAGAAAGCATCGCGAAAGGTTTTCATTTTCCATTTTCGGTTCGATTTGAGCAACGCCTGTCTACGCCAGCATGGCTGCCGGCCTTGACGTCTGTCGGTTCTCTGGTTGTGGCATTCATGATCGGCGCCGTGGTCATCTGGGCTGCCGGTGGAGACGCCATCGCCTCATATGAGCACATTGTTAAGGCTGCCTTTGGCGACATTGGCGTCTTCAACGATACGCTGGTGAAAGCCACGCCGTTGATCCTGATCGGCCTGGCCTGCACGTTGGCATTCCGTATGAAGTTGTGGAACATCGGCGCAGAGGGCCAGTTCTATATGGGCGCCTGGGGCGCCAGCGCCATCGTGCTTGCCCCCATTTTGCCGCCCACGACGCCGGGCATTCTCATGATCCCGATAATGATGCTGGCAGGATTTGCCTGTGGCGCATTGTGGGGGCTCATCCCGGGCTTTCTCAAGGCGCGCTTTAATGTGAACGAGATTATCACCACACTCATGATGAATTACATTGCCACGTCGTGGGTGCTGTTCTGGGTCTTTGGCGTCTGGAGTGAAGCTGGTTTTCAGATGTCACCCGTGTTCCCAAAGAGCGCTTGGCTGCCCCGCCTGACCGATTATGCCAAACAGTTTCCCGAATTGGGGGGACTGACATTGCATGCAGGCATTCTCTTCGGGCTGATCGCTACGGTGGTGGTGTGGTTTTTTATTTCGCGCAGTCGCTGGGGCTATGAGATTCGTCTGATTGGCGATAGCAAACAAGCGGCCTTTTATGCCGGCGTCAATATCGTGCGCAACACGGTGCTCGTCATGATGGTCTCGGGCGGCCTGGCCGGATTGGCCGGCATGGCAGAGATTTCTGGCGTGGTGCATCGCCTGCAGGGCTCGATTTCGAATAACTATGGCTTCACCGGCATCATCATTGCCTGGCTGGCCAAGCTAAATCCCTTCGCCGTTGTGCTGGTGGCGATTCTATTCGGGGGTCTGATCAACGCTGGCCGGGAGATACAACCGTCTGGCGTGCCCCGTATGTTGCAGGGCATCATCCTTTTCTGCGTGATTGCGAGTGATGTGTTGTTGCGATATCGCGTGCGAATCGCGCGTAACCAGGTGAACCATGATTGACTGGATCGTCATACTTCAAGCCGGGGTTGCCAGCGGCACTGTCTTATTGTTTGCCAGCCTCGGCGAAATTCTGGCTGAGCGCTCGGGCGTGATGAACCTTGGCATCGAAGGCATGATGCTGATTGGCGCCATGACGGCATACAAAATAGCTGTTGTGACTGGTAACGTGTGGTTGGGCATGGTGCTGGCCATGGTTGCTGCAGGAGTATTGAGCCTGCTGCATGCGCTCGTGACGATAAATTTCCGGGCGGACCAGGTTGTGAGTGGGTTGGCGATCAACTTCGTCGGCATAGGTTTGAGCACAGTGCTGGGGGAAGGCTTAAGCAAGTCCGGAGCGGTCAACCTGCTGCCGACTTTTTCGCTGCCGTTGTTGTCACAAATCCCGGTCCTCGGGCCGATCCTGTTCACCAACCACAACCCGATGACCTACCTGGGTTATCTTCTGACACCTGCGGCGTGGTTCTATATCAACCGCACGCGACCCGGGTTGCATCTGCGCGCGGTGGGCGAACATCCAGCCGCGGCCGATGCGTTGGGCATCAATGTATACGGCCTGCGTTATCGCTACGTCTTTATCGGTGGATTGATGGCTGGGTTGGCCGGCGCGACGATCAGTCTGGCGGTGTCGCCTGGCTGGTTCAGCGACCTGACGACTTCCGGGCAGGGCTGGATTGCCGTGGGTCTGGTGATCTTCGCGCAGTGGAACCCATGGCGCGCGGCAGCCGGCTCGTACATGTTCGGCGCGCTGCGCCGTTTGATCCTGGATCTGCAGGGCCCGCAGACATTGCTGTTCTTCGCCAATCCTTTTTACTATATGCCCAAACTGGGATTTTTTCTGCAGATGTTGCCCTATGCGTTGGTGATCCTGATCCTCTTTATTGGCTCGCGCGAGGCGATGAAGAAGCGTTTAGGCACGCCAGCCGCACTTGGAGTGCCCTATGTGCGGGGCGAGCGCGGATTATGACAGCCTGCGGTTGTATAGAACACCCACTATTTGCAGGTAAGTCGGTGTAGGCAGCGGGTTGCGCGTCAATGTCATGCCCAATTTACGCATGACGCCTTGGGAAGGTGTATTGTCATACTCAGTTGTGGCAATGATGCGCCGGATATTCCAGCGGGCGTCGTCGAACGCGTCTCTGATCAAGGCACTGGCTGCTTCGTGTGCATAGCCGCGTCGCTGGAAATCCGGGTCGATTGCCCAGAACAAGCCCACTTCGGTCTGATTGAAACCGGATGCAGATATGCCCGGATAGAGTTCGGGAATCTGATCGAATGGCATCAAGCATGGCACATTGCCGACCTGTCCGATGAGCTGTCCTGTGTCGCGCAACGTCACCGCCAAGTCGCCATATGCCGGTTGCCTCAATTCATCCAACATCTGCGGGTTCAGCGACATCCACTGCACAAATGGGCGGTATCTCTCGATGGCTTCTCTGTCATTCACGCGGTTGCCATCGCCGAAACAGCGATCCATGATGCGAAACGCGGTTTCATACTCTTCAGCCAGGTATGGACGAATCAACAATCGCTCGGTGGTAAACATTGGGGCAGACATAAGCCGATTCTCGCACAGGTGCGCGACTTCCCCTGCGAAGGTTGCGATCGTGAAACACAACCAACCAGATACCCTTCGCAGGGGTGGTGTCACGAGCGCCAAACCCTGCGAAGGGTTTATGTCGAGGACGATCCGCGCAAGTCCAACCTTCGCAGGGGAGCAGTGCTACGGCATAAAACCCAGCAGGCTCTGCGGCGACTCGTATAGGATTGCGCGGGCAACCGAGAGCGCGTCTTCGATACTGTATTGCTCCTGCGCCACCTTCTGCGCCAGCACCTCGGCCAGTTGCTTGCGCACGATCAAGGCTTTGGCGTAGGTCCAGTCAACGCAATAGGCGTCGCTGAAGAAGCCGATTTGCTTGTTTGTCGCCACCATATCGAGCCGTTCGCTCATGACCTTGCGCATCGCGCCGGGGAAGAAGTTGTGCCACCAGTAGCCGGCCAGCGACAGGTTAGGCAACTCACGCGCCAGTGTGCACATCGCCTGGTTGGCGTGTTCACTCGCGAGAAACACCTGGAAGCGCAGGCGCGGGTGGCGGGCGATGATCGCCGCGACGTCGAAGATGCTGTCCTGGCGCAGCTTGCTGCCGGTCTCGTAGGGCAGGGGCTCGGCGCCGAGCGAGAACTGGTACACGATCTCATCGCCGTGTTTCTCGAGCTCGGACAGGAACGCCTCGTTGATATAACTGGCGTAGATGTCGCGATCGGCCTCGCTGGGATTATCGCGATGGGTGAGCGCACTCGCCATATCGGCGGACGTCACATCGCGGAAGTGGATGTCGGTGGAGATGTGCTGTGCGGTGCTGAGCACTTGGCCATAGGGGATCTTTGACACATAGTGCGCAATTGCCGCGCGCACGTCATCGAGTGTGCGAATAACACGCGCCAGCATTGGGCGTCCTGAACCCATCGTCACGGGCAGAGGCGCGCCGGGGCCAGGCTGGTTCCACGCGTTTTCGAGCTCGAATAGCGGGATGTCGTTGGCGCCCCATTGAGCGCGCGTGAAGAAAGCCCATTCGAGCGCATAGCGCAGGACGTCATCGTAGCGGCCGTCATGCCTCCGCCATAGTTCGGTGCCGGCGCGTTGCACGCCAGCCATTTTCAGTATCCGGCGTGGCCACTCGGCGTCGCTTGCGCGTTCGCGGATGATCGCATCCAGCCTGCGCCAGTTGTCGAGTGTGATTGGTTCCATCCAGCCGTACAGGTCGCGCAGGATGACGCGCACGCCCCATGCGATGCTCGTGTTCTGGATGTGCGGGAAGTAGGGGATCGCCTCGATGAGACGAGAAGTTGCTTCCTCTTCACTCGGCTCTTCCGACAATCGGCCGCGATTGGGGCAACCGGCAGTCACGAGATCCGAGACGACCATGTGATAAAGCGCGATGTCATGCAGCCCGCGCGCGGCGAGGTGTGAGGCGTCGAGATGCGTATGAATATCCAGCAATGGGATGGCCGACAGCCCTTCTTCCAACGTCTTGATTAGACTATTTTCCTGCACGTTTATCCTCCAGCACGACTTACGGATTGTTCGACATGGTTTGTTCGATGAAGGCATCGATGGTCGCGCGCGATGGGATGCCGGCGCGACCGCCGGGTTGGGTAGCCTTTAATGCTGCTGCCGCAGAGGCTACCTGCACCGCTTTGCTTACGGGTTCGCCCTGCGCGATGCACGCGGCATAGACGCCGTGAAACACATCGCCGCAGCCAGTGGTGTCGACGACGTTGACGGAGTAAGCTGGCACATGCGCGACGGGTGCGCCAGAAGCACTGGTCGCGCCTGGCGCACTTGGTGCGTACCAGCAACCGCGTTCGCCGGCGGTGACGACGCAAGTGGCGCGACCGCCCGACAGACGGCGCAACCCCTGCACCATTTCAACCGGATCAGCTGCGCCGGTCTTGCGTTGGGCGAAACCAATTCCGACGATCAGGTGATCGATTAACGGCGCCAGCAGTTCCGAGCGTGGCTCCGTCTCGCGCTCGATGTCTGCGACGACCGGGATGCCGCGAGCATGCGCCAATTCGATTGCGCGCAGCCCACCCTCAACGGCGTGGTGATCCACGAACAACACGCGGCACCGGGCAATCAGCGCATCAGTGATCTCTTCCGCCGCGCGCCACTGCACGCTGACGAACGACGCCATGATGCTGCGCTGCCCATTATTACGGTCGACGATGATCATCGAATGGATGGGGCGCGCCTCCGGATGAATCACCACCGGCGCACAGTCCACCCCTTCGCGCGCGAATTCGTTGAGCGTGTACTGCGACAGGTCGTCATCGCCCAGTATCCCGGCGTAGGCGGCGCGCGCGCCCACCCGTGCCGCGGCGACGAGCGCCGTGCCGACGAGTCCGCCGCCGTGGCGTTGCTTATCGAGCACTGCCACCTTCATGTCGGGCAGCGGGTAATGCTCGACGTAGATCAAGTCATCGACCGTGACTGCGCCAAAGCCGAGCACATCCCATGTAGTCTGGTTATCGCTGTGTAGGGGCAATCCCTGGCGGTTGCCCTCCATTCTCCATGTGGGCTGGTTGTCTGTCATGCGAGTCCTGCTGTGTAGGGGCAATCCCTTGCGGTTGCCTGCCGTTCCCCATGTGGCTGGTTATCTGTCATGCGAGTCCTGCGAGTTGCAGCGCCTCTTGTGCCGTCTTGCCGTCGTGTAGAACAGCCTTGAATGCGTGCACCGCTTTGCCGATGTCAGTCAGCCCCCAGATATTCCGGCCGATAGTAGCGCCGCGCGCGCCCGACTTCACAACCTCGCTCATCATGTCGAGGGCGAGTTCGAGTGTGCTGGACTGTGGGCCGCCCGCCGCAACCACCGGCACCGGACAGTCGGCAACGATCTGTGCAAATGCCGCAATGTCGCCGCAATAGGGCGTCTTGACGACGTCTGCGCCGACCTCGACTGCGCAACGCGCGGCCCAGGCGATGTCCTCCGGCGCAAATGACACAGTTGGCGCGGCGCTGAAGTCGCGCGGGTAAATGTGGCAGATGACGGGGATGTCGAAGCGAGCGGCTTCGCGCACGGCATCGGCGACGCGGCGCAGATAGGCTGCCTCGCTATTCCCGCGCACGAACGCCGCAATCGCGAAGGCATCGGCGCCAAGGCGCACGGCGTCTTCCGGTGTGGCGACTTGTTCCATCGCGGTGTCGTCGACGCGGATGGTGCTGCTCTGGATAATCAGCGGCACCGCGCCGGCATGCGGCGCCCACGCGCTCATGGCGATGCCTTTGTGCATCGTCACCGCGTCGGGTTGTGCGGCGACGATGGCCGCAAGGGTGGGTTGTATATGGCGCAGTCCTGGCGGGAGCCCCTGCCCATAGGCGATGAAGTGGTCGACGGCGACCGAGCACAGGCGTCCGGAAGGATGCGAGAAGATGCGATTCAGGCGAATTTGCTTTCCAATGTTCATAGTGATGGATGGCAGTGTAGCTGATTTTCTATAAAACCCGAAGAGTGGCGCATTACATCTCGCGCCCGGCAAGTGTCTACATGCGCCACCCTTCGGGTTTCTTGACAAGAACTTGGGTTGGCGCTACAATTCGCTCTATTGATCCAATAAATACGATCAATATGAATTAAGTGTATTTTGATGGCGTCCGAAAAAATAGATTCCGCCCTGCTGCGTTATATCGTTGCCCAAGGCTTTCAGCCGGGCGACCGTCTTCCCGCGCTTGACGACCTCAGCCTTGAACTCAAGATCAGTGTGGGGAAATTGCGCGAACAGCTCGAAGTGGCGCGCGCGCTGGGTCTCGTCGATGTGCGCACCCGTAGCGGCATCCGCCTCGAAGAATACACCTTCATGCCCGCGGTGCGTTTCAGCCTGCTATACGCTCTCGCCATCGACCCCACTCAGTTCGATGCGTTTAACATGCTGCGCAACCGCGTCGAAGCCGCCTTCTGGCACGATGCCGTGGCGCGGCTGACCCCTGAGGATCACGACCATCTGCGCGAGCTTGTGAGCAAGGCTTGGGCCAAGCTGAATGGTCATCCTATCCGCATCCCGCAACCTGAACACCGCGATCTGCACCTGACTATCTTTGGCCGATTGCAGAATCCGTTTGTCAAGGGATTGCTGGAGGCGTACTGGGAAGCTTATGAGGCAGTGGGGTTGAGCGTGTTCTCGGACTACCGTTACCTGCGCGAGGTGTGGACCTATCACGAAAAGATCGTCGATGCGATTGTGGCGGGGGATAGTGAGGAAGGATATAACCTGTTAGTAAAACACACCGCCCTGTTGCGCAACCGAGAGAGCACACATCCACATGCTGTGCCCGAACGTCCGATTGCTGACGCGGCGTTGTTTGCCGATATTAGTTGATATATAGACTGTTACATGCGAAATCAAGGAGCTAAGTGCAATGAGTATTGCTGAAGTGAATACCGAACCCCAGGCTGGGCAAACGGCGGAGAGACCATTGATAGTCGATGATTTTTCAATTAGCGTTGCGACTAAAAACGGGTCGGGCAGCCAAACCGCCAACACCACCCTGTTGCGCGCGCTGTTCAAGATGGGTATCCCGGTCAGTGGGAAGAACGTGTTCCCCTCGAATATCCAGGGTATGCCGACCTGGTACACGATTCGCGTGAGCAAAGATAACTACATTGGGCGGCGGCTGCATGCAGAGATCGTTGTGGCGATGAACCCGGCCACAGCGCTTGAGGATCACCAGTTGGTCGAGCCGGGCGGCGTGTTCATGTATGCTGACGACATCAAGATTCCGCTCAATCGCAGCGATCTTTCGTACTATCCGATCCCGGTCAAGAAGATCGCTTCTGAGAACGAGACCGACCCCAAGCTGCGCTCCTATGTGGCAAACATGGTGTACGTCGGCGCACTGGCTCAGTTGCTGAACATCAACCTGAGCGACATCGAAGGGGCGCTGCTCTATCACTTCCGCGGCAAGCGCAAGCCGGTCGACTCGAACATGAAGGTCGTGAGACTTTCGGCCGAGTGGGTAAAGGCCAATCTGCCAAAGACCGATCCCTTCATCGTCTCCAAGCTTAATCTGACCGATGGCTTGATCATGATCGACGGCAATACGGCTGCGGGGCTCGGAGCGATCTATGGCGGCGTAACTTTTGCCGCCTGGTACCCGATTACCCCTGCGACCGGCGTCGCCGACGCTCTGAACGAATACCTGCCCAGGCTGCGCATCGACCCCGTGACCAAGGCGCCTACCTATGCGATCATACAGGCCGAGGACGAACTTGCTGCGCTCGGTATGGTGATCGGCGCCGGCTGGGCTGGTGTGCGCTCAATGACTTCCACATCCGGCCCGGGCATTTCGCTGATGGCCGAGTTCACCGGTTACGGTTACTTCGCCGATATCCCCGCAGTGATCTGGGACGTGCAACGCATGGGCCCCAGCACTGGCATGCCGACCAAAGTGTCGCAAGGCGATATCATCCCGGCGCATTATCTGGGTCATGGCGATGGCCGCCACCCATGTCTGATACCGGGATCGGTATACGAGTGCTTCGAGTTTGGCTGGCGCGCTTTCGATGTCGCGGAACGCCTGCAGACGCCGGTGTTCGTGCTGAGCGACCTTGATCTCGGTATGAACCAGTGGATGACCAAGCCGTTTGATTATCCAGAAGAGCCGATCAATCGCGGCAAGGTGCTGACTGCCGAGGATCTCAAGAAACTGGGCATCGGCGGCTACAAGCGTTATCGAGACGTGGATGGAGACGGCGTCGCATGGCGCACGCTGCCCGGAACCGATCACCCCGCAGCTGCCTACTTCACACGCGGCACAGGCCACAACGATGAAGCGAAGCTTTCAGAGCGCACAGATGACTGGGAGAAGAGCATGGCCCGCCTGGCGCGCAAGTTTGAAACCGCGCGTTCGATCGTGCCGGCGCCGATTGTCGATCAGGTTGAGGACGCCGAAGTGGGCATTATTGCCTATGGATCGACCGATGCGCCAATTGTCGAAGCGCGGTCAATGCTGGCCGAAGCGGGCATCAAGACATCGTACATGCGCGTGCGCGCACTGCCATTGAGCCACGCGGTCAAAGCGTTTGTGGCAGCACACAAACGCACCTACATTGTTGAGATGAACAGCGATGCACAGATGTGCCAGTTGGTGCGGCTCGATATGCCAGAACTGGCGACTGCGGTGCGACCCTGCAACCACAATGACGGTATGCCTCTGACGGCAGTCTGGATCAGTGGCGCGATTACCGATAAGGAAAAGAGCAAGTAACTACTGAACCGGAGTATCAGGCTCTGGGTCTTGAGATGGAGAAGTAAACATGACAACTTTACCTGTTGTAAAACCAGTTTCACCTGCGCCCGCCGCCGCAGCGGCTGTAAAGAAAGTGAATATCATCGGCCTCGAACGCACCGACTATAAAGGCGCCGACTCGACGCTGTGCGCCGGTTGCGGCCACGACTCGATCGCGTCGCAGATCATCACCGCATGTTACGAAGTCGGTTTGTCGCCGGAACGCTTGATCAAGTTCAGCGGCATCGGCTGCTCTTCCAAGAGCCCGGCTTATTTTATGAGCCGTTCATTTGGCATCAACACACTGCATGGGCGCATGGCCACTGTCGCGACCGGCGCGCTGACTGCAAACCACAAACTCAACGGGATCGGGGTGAGCGGCGACGGCGATACAGGCAGCATTGGCCTGGGCAACTTCAAGCACATGCTGCGTCGCAACGTGCACATGGTCTATATCATTGAGAACAACGGCGTATACGGCTTGACTAAAGGTCAGTTTTCCGCCACTGCCGATGTCGGGCAGGAACTGAAGCATGCCGGGCGCAACGAACTGCCCCCGATTGACCTGTGTCTGGAAGCGCTCGCGGCCGATTGCGGCTTCGTGGCGCGCGGCTTTGCCGGCGATCCCAAGCAGGTCGTGGCGTTGATCAAGGCGGCGCTCAGCCACCGTGGCACCGCAGTGCTTGACATCATCAGCCCGTGTGTGACGTTCAACAACAAAGACGAATCGACCAAGAGCTACGCCTGGGGCAAGGCCAACGACGAGCGCATCAACGACTTTACATTCGTGGCGCCGCAAGTGGAAATCACTGCTGAATTTGAGCCCGGTGAGTCCAAGGAAGTGGAACTGCACGATGGTTCGCGCATTCTGCTCAAGCGGTTGGATCAAGGTCATAACCCCACCGACCGGTATGCGGCGATGACGCTGTTGCAGCAGGCCCGCGAGAAGCAGATGTTCATCACTGGGTTGATCTATGTCGACAGCAGCCGCGAGAGCCTGGCCGAGCATGAGAACCTGGGCGATGTGCCGTTGGCGCGACTGCCGAACGAAAAGCTGCGCCCATCGAAAGACACACTGCAGAAGATCATGGCATCGATGGCGTAAAGTTGCCCGGTTGCGCGCCAGCAAGCATCCATCGACTGCGCGGCGCGAAGGGTGTTTGTGAGTTACGCCATGGTTTTCGCGCGCCGCTCCGCTCTGGATGCTTGTTGGCGGGTTAAAGAAAGAAGACCGGCTGTTCAACAGCCGGTCTTCTTTCTTTAACGTAACGTGTCTGAGACTATTCTGTCTACTGTGGCGGTAGCGGTGGGGCCTGCAGCAGTTCGAACGTGATGCCATCGGGATCAGTGAAGTAGATGGCATAGCCGCCCTTGTTCACGCCGTGCTCGATGGCAACCGGCGCATCCGCCTTGAACTTCACGCCTAACGCCTTCATGCGGTTGAACTCGGCGTGGATGTCGTCCACAAGGAAGGCCCAATGCCCTACGCCCGTGTTGTTTGTGCTCAAGTCGAGGTTGCTCACGCCGCGCGGGCGCTCGTACTCGATCAACTCGACGTGATGGTTGGCGCGCGGGGGCAATGGCATTCCCGGAACGCGCAGTTGCACCACGCGTAGTCGCACATTCTCAAAGCCCACCAACCGGCCGGTGTACTCGTTTTCCTGGAGTTGCTCACGATGGAACGTCAGCCCAAGCACCTCGGTGTACCACTTGACTGCCGCGTCCATGTTCGAGACGGTGAATGAAACGTGCCAAATTCCCTGGATCATATTTGATTAACCTTTACTTCGCTAACTTCAACGCGCCCGCCACGATGTCTGCAGGCTGGGGCAGGGCGGCATCTTCCAATTGTTTCGCCACCGGGATCGGCACGTTCATACCAGCCACGCGCACGATCGGCGCATCTAACTCGTCAAACGCCTTCTCCACGATTTGAGCGATGATTTCCGCGCCGACGCCGCAGGCCGCGTGCGCCTCGTGCGTCACCAGCAGCCGGTGCGTCTTGCGCAACGACGCGATTACCGTGTCAATGTCGAGCGGCACCGTGCTGCGCAGGTCGATGACCTCGGCGCTGATGCCATGCTCCTTCTGCAGCGTCTCCGCCGCCTGAAGCGCAAACAGCACCTGGCGCGAATATGACACTATCGTCATATCCGCGCCAACGCGCTTAACGTCGGCCTTGCCGATCGGGAGCGTATACTCCTCTTCCGGCACGGGCCCTTTCGTGTTATACAACAGCTTGTGCTCTATGAACATCACCGGGTTGTCGTCCCGGATGGCCGACTTGAGCAGCCCCTTTGCGTCGTACGGTGTGGCCGGGATGACAACCTTCATCCCGGGGATGTGCGTGAACATCGCCTCAAACGACTGCGAGTGTTGTGCTCCGTTACCGCGACCGCCACCTTGTTGCGCTCGGATGACCATCGGCACTTTGACCCGCCCGCCGCTCATAGAGCGCATCTTGGCGGCCTGGTTCCAGATTTGATCCGCGGACACCAGCGCAAAGTCCATGAACATCAACTCGGCCAGCGGGCGTTTGCCCGTCATCGCCATGCCCACAGCCATGCCGATAAACGCTGATTCGGTGATCGGTGTATCTCGGACGCGCGTCGGGCCAAACTCGTGGATCAGCCCTTCGGTCACGCGAAAGACGCCGCCGTACTCGCCGATGTCTTCGCCCATCAGGATAACATTCGGATCGCGCCGCATCTCTTCAGTCAGCGCCTCGCGCAAGGCCTGTGTGTAGGTGAGTTCTCGCATAATTCAGCTTAATTTACAGTGTTCAACCGCATACCGTTTCAACCGTAGTTGCACTGCGGTTGTTTAGATATCTCCGCAAATAGACACTTTCATCCCCAGTTCCTGCATCGCCGCAGCCTTGGCGTACAGTGCCTTCTTCGCGCCGGCCTTATCGGGGGCGTAGGCAACCTGGATGTGGTTGGCCTTGTGGCGCGCCATGAACTCGTCGCGGCTGATGCCCTTGAGCACGGCGTGCATGATCGGCCACTCCGAGGTGGTGAGCTTCCAACGGTCTTCGGTTTCTTCGATTGGCAGCAACACCGACTCGGCCAGGCCGATGTCGTAGTTCAACTTGCCGTCGGCCACAAAGACGCGGCTCCACACGACCCAACCGGGTTTGCTGATGCCTTTGAGCGAGCCGCCGCCAAGCGGGAAGTACATCGAGGGCTGGCGCTCGCTGACCGCGCCGGCGTATCCATCAATGAGGTGCGCCGCAGGCACCGCGCCGGAAATCTCGAACACCCACACGAAGTCATCGATCTTCTTGCCGTTGCTTATGCCGGAATAATGGCGGCCCCAGCGGACATCGTGAAGTGTGTTCTCGGGCGAAAAGCCCAGCTTGAGCCACAGTCTGTTGGTGACGAGACCATCCAGACCGGCGCACTCATCCACTTCGTTGAAGTGCGGGATGGCCTCGCCGGCGAACAGTTCGTTGCCTTGCGCGTCGACCACAGGCGGGCGATCTACGTTGTTCAGCAAACCTTCGACAAGGTCGGAGGCGGGGGCCAGGTCCTTAAGACCCTGCTGATACTGGATGCCGATGGTTGCGCAACCAAAGTCCGCCGCGATGCGAACAGCCGCGATGTACATCTTGCACTGCTTCAGCACCTGGCTCTCGGTCAACTCAGTGGCCTCGTCAGTGCCGAGCTTGAACTTCAGACCCTTGGCAAGCAACCACTCGTACACGACGCGCGCTTCGCTGTCGCTCACGGTCTGCATGCCTGCATACAGAGCAGACTGGCTGAGGCGCTCCTTGAACACGCCGGTGGCCGACAGCAGTTCGTCGGGGATGAGGGCGTTGTACATGCCCATGCAGCCTTCGTCGAAGATGCCCATGATCGCCTTGTTGGCGCGCAAGTCCGTCGCCACCTTCACGCCGATTTTTGCCGCGCCGGCGGGAATCTCGACATCCGCGATCGGGTGAACCTGCGGCGTCTTGTGAACCACTTTGCCCTTTTGAAGCCAAGTGCGCAGTCCCTTCTTGAAGAAGTCGTCGGTGAAGTCGTCGCTCCACAGCGTAGAGTACTTCACACCAGCCTTGGTCAAAGAGCCGTTCAGGTTGAGCATGCCGACCAGCCCAGGCCACTCACCGCTCCAGTTCGCGACCGTGAGGATGGGGCCTTTGTGTGTGCTCAAGCCGGGGAGCACGTGATGAGTGTACTGCCAGACTGCCTCGGCAACGATGATCGGCGCGTCTGTCGGGATGGTGCGGAAAACTTCCATCCCGTACTTCTGGCTGTCGATAAAGCCGTGACCCTTTTCCGGGTCAAATGGGTGACCGCGCTTGACGTCGGCCCCTTCGAGCTTGAGCGCCTCGGTAACCTGTTTTTCCATGGCTTCCTGCGCGGCCCAACACTTCTGGTTGGCCGACAGTCGCAGGTCGCCGCTTGCTACGAGATAGACGGTTGTCATGATTTGCTTCCTCCACTAACTATGCGATGCATTTCTAAATCGCAATGGTCATTATAGAGGCGCGTGGATATGTCTGCAAGCTAAGTGCAGGTGTTATTCATCCATAAGGGCCGTGGTTAAGAACAAGCAATGCAAAACCAATGATAGTAGGATTCAAATGAGAAACCGAGAATGGCAGGTGTATGTTGATCGAAATTCGAACCTTGAACGAACTCAATGCTGAGGCAATCAACCGCTTAACCGGGTCTTTTGTCTGCCACGATACCTATAGGGTGACGCACCACGATAGTTCTGAGTGTGCTGGTTTTGAACTAGAGCTAGTCGCACTCGCGGAACCATTTGTGCATCGTTACGATCATCTCGATGAAGAGTATATTCACACTTATCTCGCGCGCGCCAACCTGTGTATAGGAGCATTTAACGACGAGCTTCTTGTTGGAATTCTTATTGCGGAAAAGCGCGAGTGGAACAATAGTCTGTGGGTCATGGAATTCCATGTTGCTGCTGAATGGCGCAGGAAGGGCGTCGGGCGATTGCTGATGGATCGCGCGGCAGTTCAGGCCAAAGACGCTGGCTTGCGTGTGATTGTGTGCGAAACTCAGAACCAGAACAGCAATGCCATCAAAGCCTATCGAAGCCTGGGTTTCTGCCTCGAAGGCATCGATATCTCCTATTACACCAACGACGACTATCCTGACCGCGGAATCGCCGTTTTTATGAAGCGGCGTTTGTAGGTATCGTCGTCAGGCGCAATTCGCCGACGTCGTCAATGGGTTCACACCGCTTTATGGTTGCTCACCGGGACACCCGCATACGTCGCGAGGTAGAAGTTGATGATCTCGTTGGCCTGCGCCATGCTCAATCTGGGAAATTTCTTGAGCAGGTAGAACCGGCCGATCTGGCGGTTCACCCCGATTTGCCCGAAAATCTGGAACATATAACTGAGATGTTCTGTCGTGCAGAACGCCGGCCTGGCTGCAAATGACGCAGTCTTGCCCCCGGTAGAGTCAACGCGCGATTGTTTTGAAGATTGCATATTCAGTGTGCCTGTACACAACCTCACGCTAACTTGTTATGGAGGATCGGAAATTGCGTAAACCGCGTATTCAGGCCGTGCCTGTTGTCATAAGTGGTACGCGGTTTGACCTAAGTTACGCTTTTTATGTAGAACTGCCGGAAATTCTCGACGATCGTGTCCGACTCTCCTGTGAATGGAAGCAACGTTACCGGGTCGCCAGCGTTGACCGCGCCCGGCGTGATGACGCGACAATAAACGCCCGGTCGTTCGGCGCGCCGGAAGCGTTTGACGAATGTCGGATCGCCCATGCGCGCGGCAAGTGTGACGCACGGGATGCGCGGCCAGGTGATCTCCAGCATTACTGCGCCGACCTGCAGCCGGTCGCCAATATGCAACGGCGCGCTTTCGAGTTCAGAGATTGTCAGGTTTTCGCCGAATGTGCCGGGCGCTAATTCCTGACCCAGTTCTGTCGACCACCAGTCGTAGTCGGCGCCGCCGAATATATAGACAGCCTGGTCGGGACCGCCGTGATTGGCGCGGTCGATGATCGCGTCGCCCGTCACACCTTCTGGCGTGATCTCGACCGGTCCTGCAACCGGTTTCTTGAAAATGCCCGTCGTGCCGCTTTTACCGCCGTTCTTGATCGCCTGCTCTTTACCGATATTGATACTGAGTAGATGCATAAGTTGCGCGGGTTACTTGCCGATCAGGGTTGGCATGGCAGTGGGGCCGAAGCCGACGTTGGTCTTAACGTCCATGAATAACTGCGCATCCGTAAAACGGCAGGTGATTGTTGTGATGAACGGCGTCTCATACATACACACTTTGATTGTGAATGTGTCCGCCGCTGTCCAGGCGCCGCTGGTTGCTGCAGCATTTGATTGCGTAAAGCCGAATGTCGTCGCGTCTTTCAACCATGTGCCGATGTTGCCCGTGATAGTGTGCGTTCCACGCTGATCGACCACTGTCAACCCGAAGCCAGCGCCGTTGAGTGCAAGCGCCGCGCAGGCGACCTTCGGCTCGTTCTCGGCGAAGTTGAACACTTTGTCCGAAACTGCCGTTGCGATCTGGGAGGCCGCCTGACCCTGCACCGGGGGCAGCGCGAGCCCTGCCAGTTTCTGGTTGAGCGCCGCCTGCGCCGCCGGGTTTTCCGCGAGTGCGCCGGTGTGCAGTATCGGGAGCAGCATGTCCCATGCGATTGTGAGCACTTGTTGCATGTCGCCGACGCCGCTGGTGATTGCCAGCACCGCGTCGAAATCCGGCATGATGACGCAATACTGGCCGAACGCGCCGTCGCCACGGTAGCCATTGTGTTGGCAGCGCCAGAACTGATACCCGTAGCCCTGTATCCAGTCCGGGTTAGTCTGCGTGCCGTTGTTGTTGTCTGAATGAGGGAAGGATGCCTCGGCCACCCAGGCCTCCGAGACGATGCGTTGGCCGTTCCAGACGCCCTTCTGCAGGCACATCTGGCCGAAGCGCGCGATGTCCTCCGTCTTCACGCTCAGCCCGAATCCGCCGGTGTTGATCCCGCGCGGGTCAGTCTCCCAGGTCGGGTTCTCAATGCCGAGGGGGTTGAACAGGCGCGGTGTGAGGTATTCGAGCAGGCTGACGCCGGTGAGTTTCGTGATGATGGCCGAGAGCATGTAGGTCGCGCCGGTGTTGTAAAGGAAGTGCGTGCCGGGGGCTCGCTCGACCGGCAGGGCGAGGAACGCGCGCGGCCAGTTGCCGTCCGCGGCGCGATGCAGGTAACCGGTGGTGTCCTCAACGTGACCGGTGTTCATCGACAGCAGGTGGCGCACGCGCATCGCTTTTAGATTATCGCTCGGTTCAATGGGCGCATCCTCGGGGAAGAACTTCAAAACCAGGTCGTCGACGCTCAGGCGGCCTTCATCGACCGCGATGCCGATGGCGGTGGCGGTGTAGCTCTTGCTCAGCGAGAAGAGCATGTGTGGGATGTCGCGCCCATATGGCGGCCACCAGCCCTCGGCGACGACGCAGCCGTGGCGCACCAGCATGACGCTGTGGAAGGACTCGACCTTCTCGTCGATGGCGGTGATGTACTTGAGCAAATCAGTGGACGAAATCCCTTGCGCTTCAGGGGTGCTGCGCGGTAGGCAATTAGTAGACATACGTTAAGTATAGTAGCACCCGGAAAAACTAAGGAACCAAGCCTATAATTTGTGTTGTACTTCGCGACATATGCTTGACAAGCATAAAGTTCGCCGATTCGCCATGGTCACCCTATCTGACATTCTAAATACAGTCGGTTTCTTCTTCGTCACCGGATTAAGCATCAGTCTTTTGTACGGGATTGTCTACGCCGTAATAACAAAAAGCGGCAAGGGCGACATAATCCTGACTATTCTGTACTGGTCCAGTGTTTTTATTTTCCTAATCGGAATAGGTGTATTCACAACAAACTATTTATACGCCTTAGGTGTTTTGCTTCCTTTGCTAGCACTCTTACTCGGTCTGCTAGTCGTCTTTTTCAGTAAAAACCTACAAAGCATCCGGCATCAGGAAATCTATCTTGACAAGCAGGAAAGAACGTTGTGGGCTCAGGCGGATGAATTGATCCAGTCGATCAACAACTCACTCACGCATGCGACAATCACAAACGAACAGAAAGCGAGCCTGCGTGCTCAGGCAGCAGATATCCAACTTAATATCCTCAAGAGCGGTCAGATTCTGCATCGCTTGAGAGAAACCAATAAGTTGATATATCGGCAGACAAATCAGCTTAACGTGGAGCTTCAGAATATGGAGCGTAAACGCACACAGGCGATATATGATTCGCTGGTTGTACTGCGCTCCATTCCTGTGGCATTGTTGAGAGTTGAGAGCGCTCGGGATGCGCGCAGTGTTGATGCGATCATTAAGACGCTGGCAGATACCAACCAGCGCGTGCGCGATATAGCTGATGCGCACGACGAATTGCATCAGTCCCGTTGACAGGTTATGTGTTGTTTGGTCATGGAAGCAATTCGTGTGCAGCCTTCTGTTCGAGCATCGCCAGTTTCGCCACGCGCCGGCGAAAGTCCGGGTCGGTGCTGAACTGTGCGCCGAGATACGCGCCCAACAGGTCCTCGACCAGCTTGATCCCGACGATCTGCGCGCCGAGACATAGGATGTTGACGTCGTCGTGCTCGACGCACTGGTGTGCGCTGTACACGTCGTGACATACAGCAGCCCGGATGCCGGGAATCTTGTTCGCCGCGATACATGCGCCAACGCCGGTCCCGCACACCATGATGCCGCGTTCAGCTTCGTTATGCCGAACGGCATTGCACACCGCCGCGGCGATATCCGGGAAGTCGACTGGGTCAGGGGTGTAACTGCCGTAGTCGCGCGCGGTATGCCCGGCTGCGCGCAACCATTCGATGACCGGCCCTTTAAGCGGGTAGCCAGCGTGATCTCCGCCGATGGCGATGTGCATCAGGTGCTCCTTTTTATTGATGGCCTGTCAGAATGTAGGCCAGGTTTTTCGGATCGTATTTCGTCCAGAGGGCGACAGATTCCTCGCGCAACATGCCGCCGAAGTAACTCTTGATGTGGCGGCGCACGTATGGATTCGTTTCGACGGTGTGCGCCGAGTGCACGACCGCATCCGGCAGGGCGAAGATGATGTGCGGAATGTCGGCCATGACCGCGGCGCCCAGGCACATCGGACAAGGCTCGACGGTGGTGAACAGGATAGCGCGTTTATAGTCCGTCCACAACCGCTCGTCGCCTGCCAGAATGGCGTTCAACTCGGCATGGCGCACCTGGCTGCGCGATTGCTGATGTGTCGCCCGTCCGCGCGCGATGATTGCGCCGTCGATGACGATCACTGCGCCGATGGGGAATTCACCGGCCTGGCCAGCCAGGTCTGCTTCAATGAGCGCTTCACGCATGTACTGGGACAGATCGAGGGATTGGAGTTCGGGGGCAATGGCGTTCATAGTATTAGTTGAGCTTTCCTGGAATGTGTGCTTCTGACCGATAACGTGAAGTATACCGATTATCGCGCACGCGCGTGCGCGCGTGGAGCAGTCGTCCATATGCCGTCAGCCCTCAGTCGGTTGTTTATGGGAGTCGCCTGATATACTGCCAAACTGACCAATGTGTTTGATATGAGCGAGCAACCAGATCGGGATAAGCCACAACCTAAATCGCGCGCAACGCCGCCGCCGCAGAGGGCGGGATATGTGCCAGCGCCATCTTCGCAACCCACGCCATCTTCACAGCCAGCCGCCCCAGGTGGGGACGACAAACTCAAGCCGCCGGCCTCAACACCGCCAGCGCAAAGGCCGCCTCGACCTGCACCCTCACCGACCCCTGCGCAACGCGCGAAGCCGCAACCTGCGTCCCCGCAACCTGCGTCCCAATCCAGTCGCGCATCGCGCGCGTCGCCGCAGGGCGCGCGTCGTAAGCCACAACGCTCACTGGGGCTGACGATCGCCCGGCTGTTCTTTGTCACGTCGCTCGTTGGGGTGCTTCTGTTTTTTGCTCTCATGGCTGTTGGCGCCGCCGGGTACATCATCATCGGCAGCGAGGTTCCCGATATCACCCATTTGAAGGAGAAACAGAGCCAGTTTGCCAGCACCAAGATACTGGATCGCAACGGCGCCTTAATCGTCGAACTGACCGATCCCACCGATCCGACTGCCGGCCGGCGCACCTTTGTGACGCTTAACCACATCAGCCCGTTTCTGCAACAGGCGACCATCGCCACAGAAGATCCCAACTTCTATCGCTACTCGGTGGGCTTTGACCCGATTGCCATCATTCGCGTGCTGTACTACGCGGTCAGCCAACGCGAGTTCATCATTGGCGGCAGCACGATCACGCAACAGGTCGCGCGCAACTTGCTGCTCTCGCCGGAGGAGCGCAACTCGCGCAGCCCGATGCGCAAGTTTCGCGAAATCGTGCTCGCCAACGCGCTGGCTGAACGTTACACCCGCGACGAGATTCTCGAGGTCTACCTGAACGAGATTTTCTACGCGAATCAGGCTTATGGGATCGAGGCCGCGTCAGAGACGTATTTCAATAAATCCGCCGCGGATCTGGATCTGGCCGAGGCGTCGATGCTGGCCGGAATCCCGCAATCTCCGGTGCTATGGGACCCGGTGGAGAACAAGGCGAATACCGCGCGCCGCCAGGGTGACGTGCTGCGCTTGATGGTGCAGGCCGGTCAGATCAGCCAGAGCCAGGTGCAGCCAGCGCTCGACGAGATCAGCGCGAAAACGTTCAGCGTCCCGACGACGAACTTCTCGACAATCGCGCCGCACTTCATGACCTACGTGCGCCAGATTCTCGACCAGGACTTTGGGGCCGGCGGGTTGTATCGCACCGGGCTGCGCGTCTACACCACACTCGACACGCGCATTCAGGCGCTCGCTGAGAAGTCCGTGAAGGATCAGATCGCGAAGCTGGCCGGCAAGCACGTGGACAACGGAGCAGTCGTCGTGATCAATCCGCAGACCGGTGAAATCCTGGCGATGGTGGGCAGCGCAGATTTCAACAATGTGGAGATCAAGGGGCAGGTCAACGTGGCGCTTTCGATGCGTCAGCCCGGCTCGGCAATCAAGCCGTTTAATTACCTGGCCGCGTTCGAGAAGGACTACACACCGGCGACACTGTTCTGGGATCTCGCGGATCGAGCTAAGTTTACTAATCAGTACGGGCAGGTTTATGAGCCGATGAACTATGATGGTAAGTTCCACGGCGCGATGTTGTTGCGCGATTCGCTGGCGCAGAGTATGAACGTCCCGGCTGTGCAGACTCTCGATCATGTGGGATTGCCGGATTTCCTCGCGATGACCCATCGGGTCGGCATTGACTTCCCGCCCAACGATCAATATGGGCTGGCGCTGACACTGGGCGGCGGCGAGATACGCCTGCTTGACCTGACGACTGGCTATGCGACGCTGGCGAACAACGGCGTGCTCGTCATGCCCTCGCCCATCGCGCGCGTCGAACTGCCCGATGGTCAGGTCGCGCGCGACTATCTTCAGAACAACAGGGTGGGTCAGGTCGTCGATGCGCAGTCGGTCTATCTGATTACGAATATCCTGAGTGACAACAATGCGCGCACACCGGCGTTCGGCGCGAACAGCGTCCTGAAGACTTCGCGCCCGACGGCGGTCAAGACCGGCACGACCAATGACTTTCACGATAACCTGACCGTGGGCTACACCCCGGATCTGGTCGTCGGCGTGTGGGTGGGCAACACTGATAACACGCCAATGGAGGGCGTCACGGGCGTGACTGGCGCTGCGCCGATCTGGCACGACGTGATCGAAGGGGCGACGGCGGGCACGCCGGTCAAGAACTTCGCGCGACCCGCCGGGGTGATCGACGTTGAGATTTGCATCGACGGCGGGCATATCCCCACCGCGGATTGTCCGGCCAACCGTCGCCGCAAGGAAGTGTTTCGGTCGGATCGAGGGCCGTTGCCAGCGGATGCCAACGTCGAGCGCGCCGCGCGCGCCGGAGATCCAAATGTTGCAGCGGCGCCCGCGCCGGCGCCGCCCGCATCCACCAACATCATCGCGATCAGCCAGCCGGCTGAGGGTGTCACTATCGCGCGCGGGCAGTTATCCATTCGCGGCACGGTGAATCCGCCCGGATTCAAGTCGTACCAGGTGGAGTGGGGTGATGGCGACAACCCCAGCCAGTGGAAATGGATCAGCGGCCCGCACCTCAGCCCGGTCGTCAACGAGCAATTGACCACCTGGGGGACCGAGAGCCTTAGCGCCGGTCGCTATACGCTGCGCGTCTCTGTCAGCACTTCACAGGGCACGCAGGTCGGTTTCTCGCACTTTAACGTTGCGCCGTGATTCCATAAACGTCTGCGTCCGTCACTAGATGCGCTTAGAGCGGAGGCGCAGGCTGTTGCTGACGACGAACAGGGAGCTGAAAGCCATAGCGCCTGCGGCCAGTATGGGGCCGAACTGGGCGAACAGGCCAAGCGCGGCGACGGGGATGAGGATGACGTTGTAGAAGAAAGACCAGAACAGGTTCTGGCGGATTGCCTGGACGGTCAGGCGTGAGAGTGTGATGGCGCGGGCGACGCTGCGCAGGTCTCCGTTGATGATCGTCACGCCAGCGGCTTCAATCGCAACATCAGCGCCGGTGCCGATGGCGATGCCGATATCGGCTTGAGCAAGGGCTGGGGCGTCATTCACGCCGTCGCCGACCATCGCGACGATTTCCTTTTGCCCCTGCAACGCTGCGACTTTGGCAGACTTGTCGCCGGGGAGCACGTCAGAGATCACCTCGTCACTGCTGCTGAAACCGGCCAGCGCCGCGATGGCCTGCGCGGAACGGGCATTGTCGCCCGTCAACATGACGACACGGACACCCTGGCTGCGCAGGTCGTTGATGGCGGCAGGCGAACTGTCCTTGATGGTGTCGGAGAGCGCGATCAAGCCGGCGGGTTGATTGTCGATTGCCGCAAACATGATCGTTTTGCCCTGTGCGCGGAGCGCTCCCGCTTTTTCATCCAGCGCGACCAGATCGATTCCTTGCATCGCCATCAGTTTGTTATTCCCGACGCTGATCTGATGCCCGTCGATGACTGCGGTGATGCCTTTCCCTGGGACGGAGAGAAAGCGCTGCACTGGCATGAGCTTAATGCCGCGCGCGTCGGCAGCCTGCATGATTGCCTGACCCAATGGATGCTCGCTGCCGTGTTCGGCGCTGGCAACCCACTGTAGCAATGTGTGGCTGTCTTGTGCAGACCCTCTCCCCTCGCCCCTCTCCCAGGGGGAGAGAGGTTGGGGAGAGGGAGGGGCGAGGGGAGAGGGGATGATGTCGGTGACCTGGGGTTTGCCCTGGGTGATGGTGCCTGTTTTGTCGAGGACGGTCACCGTAATGGCCGACGCGCGTTCGAGGGCGGCGCTGTTTTTGAACAGGATGCCGTTTTCGGCCCCCTTGCCCATGCCAACCATGATCGCGGTGGGGGTTGCGAGACCGAGCGCGCAGGGGCAGGCGATCACTAGCACGGCAACCGCGTTGATCAGGGATTGCTCGAGGTTCCCGGCGCTGACCAGCATCCATCCCGCAAAGGTGAGTGTGGCGATGATGAGCACCGCCGGCACAAACACGGCCGATACCTTGTCCGCCAGCGCTTGGATGGGCGCCTTGCTGCCCTGCGCCTGCTCGACAAGCCGGATGATCTGCGCGAGTGCGGTGTCCCGGCCCACGCGCGCCGTCTCGTAGCGCAACAGGCCTTCCTTATTTACCGTTCCAGCGATCACGGGGTCGCCGGGTTTCTTATCCACCGGCAGACTCTCACCGGTAATCATGCTCTCGTCGACGGCGGAGCGGCCATCGATCACGATGCCGTCAACCGCGATGCGCTCGCCAGGGCGGGCGATGACGACGTCGCCGACGGATATCTCGTCGACTGGCAGATCGAGTTCCTGTCCACTGCGCATCACTCGCGCCGTTTTGGGGCGCAGGTTGATCAGGCGTTTGATCGCTTCACTGGTGCGACCCTTGGCTTTTGCCTCCAGCCACTTGCCGACACTGATCAGTGCGAGGATAACGGCGGCGGTCTCGAAGTAGACGTGTCCGTTGAACACCCCGATCAGAACCAGAATGGAATAGAGGAACGCCACTGATGAGCCGAGTGCAACCAGCACATCCATATTGGCTGAGCCGTTGCGAAGCGACTTGTAACCATGAACGTAGTAGGGATAGCCGACATAGAGTTGGACGGGCAGCGCCAGGGCGAGCAGGATGACGTCCACAATCCAGTTGAATGAACCGATCTGCATTGCAGCACCGGTCATCATGGCGTTGGCGCCGGACAACGCGCCAAGCAGACCAAAGTCGCGACTCATGCTGAGCACGAACGCGGGGATGGCGAATGCCATGCCGACGATGACGCGGCGCCGGCGCATCGCGATCTCGGCGTCGCGCGCTTCCTGCTCAATATCGCGGTCGTTTGTCTTGCTGCCGGAATTGTTGGCAGAGGGCACGTCGTAGCCTGCTTTGCGGATCGCGGCGACCATGTCTGCGATGCTGATCGCGCCGGGGACATAGTCGACCGAGGCGCGTTCACTCGCAAAGTTCACACCGGCCAGGGAGATGCCGGGCAGCTTCTTGAGGGTGCGCTCGATCGTGTTGGCGCAGTTGGCGCAGGTCATGCCCAGCAAAGGAATCTCGGTGTGCGCGACGGTCACATCGTAGCCCGCCTGGCGCACACGTTCGACCAACTGGGCGGGAGTCACCTGCGACGGGTCAAACTGGACCTGGGCGCGCTCGTTTGCGTAGTTCACCGCGGCCGTGCTGACGCCGGCCGTCTTCTTGAGTGTGCGCTCAATAGTGTTGGCGCAGTTGACGCAGGTCATGCCGGTGACCGGCAGTTCAATGGTGCTGATCGGGTTAGAAGCCATAATGTTGCGAATAAAAAAAGGGGCGCTCAAGAGCGCCCCAGGCAATCGGGAAAGTGTCGCTGTCACTACCGCACGCTGAGCCGAACTGCGGCTGGAACATCGAATGGGCCTAAAGCATTTTGCTCAGGCTGCGATCTCTTCCGGGGCGTACTCGATCTCGACCAGCTTAGCCTTGATCGCTTCCCAGGTGGCGCCGCCCTCGAAGTTCACGGTCACCATCTTGGTCGGCAAGTCTGCCTTCACCGACTTCACGCCGGGGACGAGAGCGACTTCGTTCTGGATTGTGCGGACACAACCGTTGCAACCAATATTCGGCACTTTGAAAGTTTTGCTATCCATTTGTAAACCTCACTGTCTCATTTACCCCCTCCCAGGGGGGAGGGGTACTTGCGTAAGTATACCACCACACGACCGAACTATAATCCAAAAACCTAATTCATTCGGGACTTTGTGAATTGCTATGACAGAACCAGAAACACAGAAAGCGAAAGTGGCGGTTATTACAGGCGCAGGGCAGGGCATTGGCAAGGCAATCGCCTTTCATCTTGCCGCAGATGGCTACACGATTGTCATTGCGGACATTCGCGAGGAAGTGGCGCGACTGACCGCTGATGAACTGAACCAGAAAGGTTTTCACGCCGGTATCGTCCGGACGGATGTCACCGATCCAGACTCGTGCGAAAACATGATCCAGAGCGCCGTAGCTCAGTTTGGGCGGGTGGACATCCTGGTCAATAGTGCGGGCATCAGCAAGCCAGGCCCCACGCTCGATGTTCTCCCGGCGGACTGGCAGCGCATGATGAACATCCAGTTGAACGGCACGTTCTATTGCTGCCAATCGGCTGGCCGGCAAATGGTCAAACAAGGGTGGGGCGGGGCGATTGTCAACATCACCTCGGTGACCGCGCAGGCCGCGTTCCCGCAGCGGGCGTCGTACTGCACCGCCAAGGCGGGCGTTGACATGCTCACAAAGGTGCTGGCTATTGAGTGGGCGCAATACAAGATCCGCGTGAATGCCGTCGGCCCGTCGCACACGGAAACCGAGATGACCAAGACGCTGTTGGCGCAGGGGTTGTATGACCTCGAAACGGTCACCAAACGCATCCCGATGGGCCGGTTGGCGAACGTGGACGATATCGCGAATGGCGTGGCATTCCTGTGCTCAGAGAAGGCGAGCTTCATCACCGGGCAGGCGCTCTATATCGACGGCGGTTATCTGGCGTACGGGTACTTTTAGGGTTGCGGTTCGTCCGCAAGACGCGCATCTTGAACTTGAATAAACCCGATTGGCAGTGGTCGTCGCCAGCAGAGCAGGACGTCGATCCCGTCGCACTGGCGACGGCGTTTGACGAGATCGCGCGGTTCCAATCGTTGCGCAGTGTGCTCGTTGCGCGGAACGGGTTTCTCATCGGCGAATACTACGCGGATGCCAGTTTCCGGTCGACTGCGATCAACGCACATTCGGTGTCCAAGAGCATTCTGTCGTTGCTTACTGGCATCGCCGTGCGGGAGGGTTGGCTGAAGGATATGAATCAACCCATCGCCGATTGGCTGCCCGAGTATTTCGACGCCAATACCGACGCGCGCAAACGGTCAATCACGCTGAGGCACCTGCTCACAATGAGCGCGGGGCTGGGGTGGATCGAGAACCCGGTTTCAATGCGACACTGGCGTCACAGCGCTGATTGGGTCAAACACGCCATTGCCCTGCCGTTGGTGGCGATGCCCGGAAGACAGTTCAACTACAACACCACGCTCACGCATCTCCTGTCGGTGATTCTGGCGCGCGTGAGCGGGATGAGCACGCTGGCGCTGGCCGAACGCACCCTGTTCGGGCCGCTCGGAATCGAGGGGGTTGACTGGAGGGCCGACCCGCAGGGCTATTACATCGGAGGCACCGACCTATATTTGCGACCGCAGGACATGCTGACGCTGGGGCAGATGGTTTTGGCAGGCCGGGAGCAGAACCAGAGCTCAGTCGTTCCCGCGGCGTGGATCACGGAATCGACCCACACGCAGATCGAACTGCGCCAGCCGGGCTTCTGGCATCCGGCCTACAAGAATTATGGGTATCTGTGGTGGTTACGCACCCTGCAGAGTTACGATGCGGTCGTGGCTTCAGGATATGCAGGCCAACTGGTCTTCATCGTGCCGCGGCTGGGGCTTGTGGTCGCGACTACCGCCGACGATACGACGCCGTTTGCGAATGTGATGAAGCAATCGAATCTGATCGAAGGGATCGTAGAAGATCTCATTATTCCAGCAGTCCAGGAGGACTACTGACCGTCCAGTAAATCACTAAACTGAAATTGATGTTACAACCAGTTCATGGTGGCACGCATATCGCAAAGGCAGGCAAGAGCGGAATCTCGACGGCTACAAGCTGTTGAACTTAAGCGGCAAGGATGGACACAAG